>RZYZ01000051.1 GCA_009930125.1 Clostridia bacterium
CATCTGCGATGAGATTCTTTTCTGTTCCCTCGACGATCTTCATGATGAAATGCCTGTCGATCTTCACAATATCAATTGCGAGCTCTCCGATGCTGGCCAACGAGGAGAATCCAGTGCCGAAGTCATCCATGGACACTTCGATGCCCATATCTCTTAGCTTCTGCAGCACTTCATTGATCATGGCATAATTGCCAAGCATGATGCTTTCCGTGATTTCCAGTTCCAGATTCCTTGTTTCAATGCCCGTACGATGAATGATGTCGGAAACGGTATCCACAAAATCATCCATGAGCAGCTGAATGCCAGAGATGTTCACGGCCATACGGATATCCTGATGCCCCATGGAGATGAGCTGCTTCGTGAACCTGCAGGCTCTTTCCAGAATCATGGTGCCCAGTGGAAGAATCAGCTGATTCTTCTCTGCGATGTCGATGAATTCCACAGGAGAAACAAAGCCCAACTTTTCCGAGCGCATTCGGGCAAGGGCTTCAAATCCCACCACCTGATTGCTCCAGACATCGATCTTCGGCTGGTATTCCAGATAGATGGTTTCATCCTCCTCATTCTTATAGGAGTCCGTCAGTTCCACTTCGATGAGCTCTTCCCGCTCCACCTTGTTTCTCATCTGTGCATCGAAGATCATGTACTCGTTTGTACCACCAGACAGGCAGGTGATGGTGATGGAGGCATCCTTCATGAGATCATCCACTGTCCTGTAGTGATCACGGATTTCCACAATGCCGATTTCCGGTCGGATCTGCTTGTATTTCTTCAGATAGGCAAAAGGCTCCTCGAAGACCTCCGTAATGATTCCACTGACATAAAGGAGCGCCTCTGTATCCTCATAGTCTTCCATATAGAATAGAAAGCGGTCTCCCGAGAACCGGAAGAGCATCCCCTTCTTCTCCAGGGCCTTTTCCAGTCTGGCGGATACCTCCTTGAGGATCAGATCTCCCACCTCAAATCCCAGAGTCATGTTGACGGTTCGAAAATGCTTCAGATTGATGAGAAGAATCGCTTTATAAGAAGTCTTGGGCTGAGCGATCTTCTCTTCCAGGAATTCCTTCATGTAGATGTCATTGGGAAGACCCGTGAGCGGATCGAAATAGGCCAGCTGCATGTGTCTTCTGGTTCTGTTGTAGGTCAGGACCATGAGCATGCCTATGACGGTTATGATACTGAATAAAACGAAAAATCCTCTTGCTATGATGCCTGAGGCCGCATCAAAGAATCCCGCAAGGTTTCGTCCGATGGCCAGGGTGCCGATTTTAACAGCATCCACATAGACCGGTACATACACCTCGTATACGCTTTCCTTCATCACACCGGTGATTCTGTCCACCTCTTCCTGACGATCCATGGCACCTCTGATCTTCTCATCCTCCACAGCCTCACCAATGTGTACTGCATCCGTCGATTCAAGAATGCGATGATTCAGTCCGATGAAATGAGCAAAATCCACCGTGTCGTTTCTTCTCATCTCGGAGAGAAGCTGCTTCATCTCAAAATCATTCAGAAAACCATCCATGGTTTCGGCAGAAACCCCGATCTGAAAAAATCGGCCATCAGGCAGGCGCACATAACTGAACTTATACTTTCCGCCGCTTACTGTATCCTTTCGGATCGCTTCCATATGAAAGTCTTCTCCGCTCTCCATGAATGCATGTACAGGATGCCCCTCGGGAGCCTTCCATCCGATGTACTCCTCGGTGCTGGAGAAACGGACGATACCGTTTCTGTCATAGGAATAGATCACATCCACACGGACTTCCTCCGTAAGATGCGTCAGCAGCTCGCTGGTGTGCGGCTCGGTTCTCTGGGCCAGAGCGCTCCCTGCACTTTTTAATCTGTCGTCAAGAAGGCCATGGAAGATCTCCTTGGCCTTTGTGGACTTGTTCAGATTATGCGCATAGACCCTGGCCACATGAACAGCATCAGAACGCATATATTCATAGTTGTTCCTGATCCAGCCCGATACGGTTCCGTAGATCAGGTAGGAAAAGGCCACCGTGATCAGCAGAAACGACAGGATGAAATATTTCAGATTGACGGATTTGGACTTCATACGATTCTTCACAGTATACTCCATGGGATAATCTCCCGATTCAGATCAAAGCTGCACTACGTTATATTATTTATTGAAAGATCCGCTTACGAAGCCTACCCGTAGATCGGAGGATTCGGGCTTTCTGCGCTTTTCTCACTGATTTCTAAAAAATAAGTTTGCAGCGGATCCGATGTATATTTCTGTTTGTGATTACAGGATGATGCGAAGGTGTCATACTTTCGCTATCACGCAAGTGACAGAATCCATTATACATCATTTACATCTTTTTTATAGTAATAAGATTCAGCCTCTGTCTTGTATTTGCCTAAAACTGATGGGTAGCCTGTTTTTTCACATTGTGTTACCCTAATAGATAGATAGCAAGGTAAGCGAAGCTTACTTTCATTATGGTGAGAACGTCATTTGTTATACGCTCATCAGAGAATAACCCCTGATCATGCTATGATCAAATAGATTATACAAGGAGTGAATGTATGAACATTTCAGGAAAAACCCCGCTCATGAGAGCAAAGAATCTGGAGAAGATTCTAGATGTTGGTGAAATCTATCTGAAGCTGGAAGGGGCCAACCCTTCCCATCATAAATACGACCGGATCGCCGAGGTGATGGTTCGTGACTGCACCATGAAAGGATATGATACCCTTCTGACCGATGGTGCACTGGACTACATCAGCGCTGTCCTGTTTTTCGCCGCGCGATCCGAAATCAACGTGAGAATCGCCCGCTTTAAAGGGGAAAAATGGAAGGAATCCACCTTCAGTGGAGAGGAATTCATCGCCTTCTCCAACCGGCCCAGCGAGAAAGCGCAGCTCATCGATGCCTACTGCAGAGAACATAAGATCTACAATGCCAGTAACGGCTACCACAACAAGAATCTCAGTGTCATCCCCCTTCAGAAGATCGGAGAGGAGATCGTGGACAGGCTAGGCCAAGAAATCACCACCGTGTTCACCCAGCTGAGCTACGGATATACGGTTTCGGCCCTTCACAATGGGTTCATGGACAAATGGGTTTCAGGTGAACTAAGCGTTTCACCAAAGATCTATTCCTGCACCATTCCCAAAGGAAACTTCATCTTCGATGACTTCAGACGAAGCTATGCCCTGGAGGATCTGGAGAACTACAAAGTCTCCGTCAACAAATATACCAGGGATCTCTTCACCGGTGACAGCTTCCTCCTGGAGGAAACCCTTCAGGCCATCTACGACACCCAGGGCAACCTTCTGTCCGTGGATGAGGCGCTTCTCAAGGAAAGCGTCCAGCTGCTGAAGAAGCAGGAGAACATCCTTCTTTCCACAGAAGAAGGCTACCCTTTTGCCGGCTTCTACAAAATGGCCAAGGACGGCAAGCTTGAAAAAGGGAAACATGTCATTGTCTTAAACGACGGAAGAAGCGACCTGACCATGATCCGGATCAGAGACTTTGACACCTACAGCAAAGACACCCTGGGTTCCTATATCGAAGAATGGCTCCAAAGCTACAAAGACCCCATCGAAGAGACGCTGGATGCTCTGGACCATGGCGTGAAAGACGGATATATTCTTCTAGCCCTAAGAAACAATGTGCCTCAGGGCATCTGCCTTGTGGTCCATACAGGCTTCGAAAATTTCATCCCCACCTATCACCTGGCCTATATCGCCACAAAAGAAGGCAACAAGGGAAGAGGCATCGCCACCACACTGATCTCGGAGATGCTGGAGCTCACCGGTGGAAACATGTCTCTGCATGTGGACCTGCCGAACAAGAGAGCTCGAAAGCTCTATGAGAAGCTTGGATTCAAGGCGAAATACTACCGCATGATCCATTCCCCCAATTAAGATCACAAAAGAGGATACTGGAGAACAGATATGAAGAAAAATATAGACTATGCCAGATGGCTACCCGCCATCCTCTGGATGGGCGTGATCTTCTTTCTGTCCCATCAGGGGGCAGGAAGTTCAAGCACCCTCAGTTCAGGCATCACGAAAACCATCCATGACCTCATAACGACGCTTCTGCCCTGGCTGGACCTGGACCTGGATTTCTTCCACTTTCTGGTCAGAAAAGGCGCCCATTTCACCGCCTATCTGATCCTCGGCTTCCTGGTATCCTATGCCAGGAGACCGGAAGGTCCGAAGTCATACGGAAGCGTTTTTCTTTTCTGCATGCTCTATGCCATGAGCGATGAATTCCATCAGACCTTCATCCCGGACAGAAGCGGTGAACTGAGAGACGTACTCATCGACAGCGCTGGTGCACTGTCAGGCATTCTATTTTATCTGAGCCTGACATTTCAAAGAGCGCGCATAAGGGTCAGGGAATCCAGCCAGAAATCCGCATAAAGTGAGGAAGGGCTGAAGAAACGATACGGTTTCTTCAGCCCTTCTTTCTTTGAGTTTCTATAAGGAGTCCGGAGATTCTTCCCTTTCCAGAACCTTCTCCTCGGTAGCATGATAACGATACTTTTTCGACCAGGCGTAGATCATGTAGTAGTAGGCCATTTTCAGCGCCACCGCCAGAAGGGTTCCTGTCTTCTGCTCCATGAAATCCGATGCCATGGCGATGAGCAGCACATTGATGCCCTGTCCGATGCCCACCGTGATGAGGGTGGTGGTCACATAGTCCATGAGCGATACCGTGCTGACACCGAAGATGAGGTTGCCCAGACTGAAGGGCATGAACGGAAGAGCGCGCACGAAAAGCGCATAACTGAAGCCGTGGTCTCTGATGCGAAGAAGCATCTCCTCCAGTGGCACTTCTCTCTCTTTTCTTGTATAGATTCTTCTGATCCATTTCTCCACATTTCCTCTGTAGAGCTTGGCGAAGGCATAGGAAATCATGGCTGCCAGAAGACCTGCCAGAGTGATGTAGAGTATCCCGCTGACTTCAAAGAGAAGTCCCGCTGTCCCAGCCACCGGAGAGATGGGCACGAAAAAAACCAGAAGCAACGTAGCAATGATGATGAACGGAATCCGCACAGAGCTTTTCTCCGCCATCTCATGAAGCGTGCCAAGGATCCGGTCCACATTGTAGATGTCAAAATTCTGAACCAGATAGGAGAAGAGGAAAATGAATCCCAAGAGCACCACACTTTTCAAGATCTTCTTCCATACATTTCCTGTATCCATCAAGATTCCTTCTTTCTTTATGAATTAAGCCCTTCCAGAGAGCCTTCTTCTGCATTGTTTCTGTAATTCACTTATTTTAGCACAAAGCAGCAGAATGCACTACAAATCATCTGAAGATTTCGCCCAGAATTCACCCAAAATCTTCCTTTCCGCGAAGAGCGCAGTGGCACCCCCTGTATGCCAGAAGACAACGGTGCTGCCCTTCTCAATGATCCCTTTTCGGATATGGTCCAGCATGCCGGAAAAGGCCTTGGCCGTATAGACCGGATCCAGGAAAATCCCTTCCGTTTCCGCCAGAAGCCTGAGGGCTCTATAGCCTTCTCTACTGGGCACTTCATACCCTTCTCCGTAGTAGCCGCTGATCACCGTTAGATCCTCCTGAAGGACACGTTCTGGACGATTCAGAAGATCCAGTGCTCCATTGGCGTGATGCACCACTCTTTCCTCATAGCCTTCGCCTCCGATACCGACACCGATGGAGCGGATCTTTATTTCCGACTGAAGAAGCTTTTTACCGGCCGCAAGTCCAGCCAGGGTCCCCCCTGTCCCTGTGGCGTGATAGAGATACTGCGCACTCTTTCCGATGCGCTGAAGATCTTCGGCAAGCTCCACATAGGCCTCCACAAACCCCAGAGAACCGATGGCATTGGCGCCACCCATGGGAATTTCATAGCAAGTCCTTCCTTCTGCTTTCAAGGTTTCCATGCGCATCTTCACTTGCTCTCGGATGCGCTCTTCCGCGACCATCATGTCAACTCCATCGGAAGGCTCCAGATGGATTTCTGCACCCATGATTCTGTCCAGAAGGAGATTTCCATAGGGGTTCTCCTGATCCGACCCGATGAGATTTGTCAGGTAAAGGATCGGATGAAGTCCCAGCCTTCTGCAGGCGGTCACCGTCTGCATGGCGTGATTGGACTGACTGGCCCCGTAGGTGAATATCGTATCCGCTCCTTCTCCCAATGCATGGGCCATGAGATACTCCAGTTTTCTCACTTTATTTCCGCCGAACTGGCTGATGCCCGTCAGATCATCTCTTTTGAGATAGATCTCCACGCCCAGCCGCTCCGACAGTCTGTCCAGTCTCTGCAGCGGGGTCGGAAAGAACCCCAGCTTCACTTTCTCTATATTTCCAATGATCGCTCTCGCTTCTTCAATCCGTTTATTCATCCTCTTCTCCTTCCATCTTCATCCATTTTAAAGGTCTGTCCCATTCAAGGCTTCTCTTTTTACTGAGGGGTCTCCGCTTCCGTCTGCTCCTCCTCCGGAGTCTCTGTTCCAATCATTTCCGTGACCAGAGCCACGTTGCTTGTGATGACCCCGTCGATGTCATACTGAAGGGCGTTTTTCATGTCCTCTTCCGTTTTTATCACCCAGACGAAGATTCCCCGCTCCGCGTCATGGGCTCGCTTCACCAGGTTCTGACTCAGCATGTTCATCTGCACCGTATAGAAATCCACATCCAGCTGATTCAGCCTGCCGAAGGCGGCATAGAGGATCTGCCCCAGTCTGATATCCTCATCCATTGCTCGAATCTCCCGTAGAAAACCGTAATCAAAGGACTGGATGTAGGAAAACTCCTTCATACCGCTTTCTTCCAGTTCCTCCAGTATTTTCACCGCCACTTCCCTGCGCTTCTCACTGACCTTCACATCCAGAAGCACTTCTCCCCGACCCTTCACAGCCAGAAGAGCTTCCGTTAGGGTCGGTATCTTCTCTCCGGTGAAAGCTTCCTGAAAACGTCTGCCGATCTCCAGGTCCATGAGCTCTTCATAGGTGAAGTCCGCCACAGATTCCGGCACACCACCCATGCGGAGAAGAGAGGTGTCATGATGCAGAACCAGCACACCATCTTTTGTCATCTGCACATCCATCTCGATGACACCGGCCCCTAAGTCCAGCGCCGACTCAATGGCGCTCAGTGAATTCTCCGGTGCGTTCATGGCGTCGGCTCTATGGGCTGCCACAAGAATCTTTCTTCCTGCATAGAGAAAACCATCATTGACGCTGTAACTCAATGTGAAGGAAATCAGAAGGCTCAGGAGAAAGAGAAAAGTGAATGCGATTCTCTTGTTTTTGAGATTATTCCGAAGCGCCTCCTCTTTTCTCATGAGCCAGTTCCATTTCACGGTGATGATCTTATCCGACACATTCAGCCCCAGTTTACGGCGTTCTCTGTAATAGACTCTGGTCAGATAGAGAAGGTTCACCGGCAGAAGCATCAGAAGATAGAGGAAGAGGCTGAGTCCTGTGAAGGTGATGAAGTAGTTTCTCGCGATATAGTTCACAGGAAGGTTAAGTAGCTGCGGAACCTGGACCAGCAGGTAGAAGAAGAAAAAGAACAGGCCTAGAAGTACCGCGTTCACCAGAAGCAGTCTCAGAAGCAGTCTGCCTCTGATGCCCCTGGTCAGCATGGCGCTGCTTTTCAGGGAGGCGCGGATGGATCTGCGTTCAAAAAACACCTCATGAAAGGCGAACATCCAGCGGATAAGAAAATAGATCATGAGAATCAGTGCGGCCATGTACAGCACTCTGCCGAACCTTATGGAATCCAGGTTGCTCACAAGAGCCGGCGGAACATCCAGGAATCTTCTCATAATGGGATTGGCTGGAAACTCCAGCAGTGGAAAGAGGAGAAACAAGAGTAGGAGAAGATACAGCGCTTCAAACCGGAACAGCCTCGGAATGGCTCTTATGGCCGTCAGTGCCGCTTCGCTCACCAGGATGTCCTTCTGGAAGATCTTCTTCTGGGAAAGAATCAGATAGGTGCCCATGAGGACAAAGAGAAACAGGGTGCTGAGCAGAAGAAGTCCCAGGACAGAGCCCATTGCCCTCGGCTCTAGAAGAATCTTGAACACATCCAGATTCAGCAGGACACCGCCCTCCACCGAGAGAAAAATACGGTTGATCACATAGGAGAGAATCGGTACAAACAGGATACCGAAAAAAATCAGGTAGAGCAGTCCGAAATTCACATACAGTCTGTAGTGCTTTCTCATGTCCCTTATACTGTCTAGTAGGTCTCTCAGCATGGACTACTCTCCTCCTTTCTCTGATGGTCGACGCTCGTTTATTCTATGCTTCTACAATAATACAGAAAAGGGCTTTCTGTATAGTGGCTTTTGCATAAGGAAAAGCCGCTGAAGTGTCCTGTCGGATTACAGCGGCCATCCTATTTTCTAGCTCAGATTATCTGGTTCGTCACTTTTTCTCAGTTCCTTCACTTCATGAAGAATTTTTTCCTTCTCTCTCTGCAGCCAGGAAGCATCCTCCTCCTCCAGAATCGGATCGATCTTCTTCATCTGTCCCCGCAATCTGCTCTGCTTCTTCATCATCATCTCCATGTACCCGCCCTTGAATCGGGTAGGTTCATAGGCCAGCACAAAGGCGGAAGGCTCGAATTTCTCGATGTAGGCGAAAAGCTCGTTCTCTCTTGTTCGCTTCGTCAGAATATCCAGCCTGTATCTGGGACTGTCCTTCCCTTCTCCTTTGAATACCGTGACACCGAATCCGCCGTCGCGCAGTGCCTTGATGAAGGATTCATTGAGCTCCTTGATATTCACGAGAATGGATGTATAACCGATGGCAATCTTGTTTTCCACATGGATGCCCACGATGAGTCCGAGTGCGAATCCCAGTGCATAGACGACCATCTGAAGCACACTCTGTTCTCCGGAAAAGACGATGGCCAGTCCGAATACATAGATGATGCTTTCCAGAAATCCGAAGACCGCTGTAAGCAGAGTCAGTTTCTTCACCATGCTGATGGTTCGAAGCGCCAGCATGGGTACATAGGCAAGCTGCAGAACCAGCAGCAGAATAATATCTTTCATGTTTCATCTCCTAATAAATCTGTTTCAATCACTTTATCATGTATGAATCTCAATTTCAAATGATCGGATAAGCGGATAAAGGTGCATCCTTTTCACACATCAGATTCATCCGGGCTTTCCTTTTCTATTTCTTCCTGATCTTCAGCACCTTCCAGAGCCAGTCCACCACATAGGCCAGCAGAAGAAACACTGCCAGATAAATCAGAAGAAATACCACGAAGTCCACCAGTCTCGAATAGGTAGAGATGAGATAGTCTCGGACGCCCAGGGAGCCAAGAAGACCGAAGGTCAGAAGATAGCTTAAGAGGACCACAAGAAGATACTGCACCTGATCCAGTCCTTTGAGTTTGTTCGTCATCCGTTCTGCCCTTTTCCTTCCTCTTTCCTTTCCACCAGCTGAATCTTGAATCCATTGGGATCCAGAATATAGAGAAAGCGTGTGGCGGGATTGGGTGAATAGGGCCCTTCCATGATGTCGATCCCCTTTTCTTCCAGAACTTCTATCATCTCATCCAGTGATTCCACCTGGAACCCCCAGGATATATCCGGTCCTACAAGAGTCGTGTTCTTCCCCTTCACTTCGATGAGCTCAATCTGAGTCTCTCCCTCTCCCATAAATGCGATTTCCATACCAGAACCTGCCACAAACCTTCTGTTCACGGGAAGTCCCAGAACCTCTCCATAGAATGATAGAGATTCATCCAGATTCTTCACTTTTAATGTACTCCAGCAGAATTTCATAAAGTTTCCTCCAATAGCTATGATTTTTCTTTCATTGTTATTCTATCATGGTTCTTCCAATGTTTCATCCGCATGCAAGAAAAGAAAAACAGATCTCCTTCTGTCTGAAAGAGATCTGTTTCACACTGGTCTATGCACTTTTCTAGATCACCTTGGTGAAATCAATAGACTTCTCCACGGACGACTGGGGATAAAAGCTCTTGAAGATTCTATAATACATGAGCTCTTCCTTGCTTCTCAGCATATTTCCCCCGGCTGTAACTCTACTTTCAAGAAATTCTCTGTCTGAGATGGTCTCTTCCGCCACTTCCGCCAGTTTCAGGGAAGAGCCTGCACCTGCGCTGAACTTGTCTTTCTTTCTGTAGACAATCACTTCCGGCAGCATACCCTCATAGGCTTTTCGGAGAATCCATTTTTCCTGTCCTTCCGGACCGATTTTCATGGAGACCGGTATGCGCATGGCATACTCCACCATCTCCGGATCAAGAAACGGCACCCTGGCTCTAATGCCCTGGGTGAGCGACATGCGATCTCCTCTCTGAAGCCCCGTGCTGTGAAGGGTGCCCAGCATCTCAACCATTTCTTTCCTGGCTTCCTTCTCATTCATGTCTTTGAACTGCGTGTATCCGCAGAAAAGCTCATCTGCTCCTTCGCCGGAGAACACCACTTCCGCCTTCGCTCCTGCAAGCCTTGCCAGTATGAAGTTCGCAACAGAGCTTCTGACAAGTGCCGCGTCATAGGACTCCAGATGGTAGATCACCTCCGGCAGCACCGAAAGCATTTCATTGAGGTCGTATATGTACTCATGGTGCGTGGTACCCAGATGCTTCGCGCAGAGTCTCGCATGCTTCAGGTCTTCACTGCCTTCCATGCCCACTGCAAAGGAGTCCACGCCTCTCACTTTCTGCGCAGTGATGGCCGCAATGATGCTGCTGTCCAGGCCCCCACTGAGATAGACACCAAAAGATCTGTCTCTTTCGATTCGCTTGTCCACTGCACGCTCCAGATGATCCCGGATTCCATTCATCGCCGCATCAAAGCTTGTGACTTCATCCTCTTCTTCCTGGATGCTGTGATATTTTCTGAATCCTTTTCCTTTTTCATAGGTGGATCCGATGGGAAACTCTCTGAATCCTTTCCTGGCTGTGGCCATGGCTTTCATTTCCGATGCGAAAAGGATCTCTTTCTCATCCTCACTGATGTAGAGCGGTTCGATGCCGAAGGGATCTCTTGCCATAAGAAGGCCCTTTTCCTCGTCGTAGAGGGCAAAGGCAAAGACGCCATCCAGAAGCGTCACGAAATCTCTTCCTCTGGCCTTATAAAGGTCCAGCACCAGAAGATCGTCTCTTCCCTCATAATAGGATGCGGGCTTGGAAAGAAGCTTCTGAAGCTCCCTGGCATTATAGATTTTTCCGCTGAAAAGCACCTTCTCCTTTTTGTCGCTGCTAAACTCTTCCTCTTTCATGGTATCCAGTTCGATTCCCGTCATTCTATGATCTTTAATAACCTGTTTACTCCAGCCTCTATGACGCATGGGCTTCACCATAGTCTCAATCTGAGAGAGACTTTTTGTGCCTCCATAGATGCCTGCAATTGCGTTCATTGTTGCCTGCTACTCAAAATATGGACAAATCTACCCATATCGAGACTTTTACTGCTTCTTCCTGTATGCTTTCGCCTCAGTTTCCTGTGCTGCTACTCACAAGTT
>RZYZ01000052.1 GCA_009930125.1 Clostridia bacterium
TTGAGTACAACAACGATCAGACGGAAACGAGGCGTCACCATAGTTATTCAGACCAAAACGACAAATTCGATACCCTCATGACCGAAGAAGATGCACTTGAAATGGTGCTGGCCAATCTTGAGAAAGAAGCTGTAAGAAAAGCTATTCAGGCTTTGGAGCCTCAGCAGCAGGAACTGGTGATGGATCTATATTACCGGGAGATGCCAATAGCTCACATTGCCAAGCGCGATGGAGTTGATGAAGCTGCCATTCGCAATCGAAGAAAACGCATTTTGAAAAAAATCAAAAAAAGTTTATTTTAGGGGGTTCGGTTTTGCTCCTCCCATGACCTATATATAGAGGCCACTGATAAGGAACTCAAAGCTCAATATGAAAGGTAGGTGATATGAGATGAGTAAACAAGGCGTTTTAAATCTTCAAAAGGCAAAGACCATGCATCATGTGGAAATAGGCATCAAGAAACCAAGTCCTAATCAGGTGCTTGCCGCCAGAAAAGTGACACTCCGGGATCGCTTATTAAATGCAATCTTTGGAGATGGACACAAGATGGTAGTTCTCGTACCTGGAGACAGTGTCGGAACCATTTCCATTACGGAGATGGAAGTGCAAGAAACGAATGAAGCAGAAGAAATCAAATAGAGAGGAGCAAGTAAATGAAAGATAATCAGAAACCAGCATATGTTTTTACCTCTGAATCAGTAACGGAGGGACACCCTGATAAACTCTGCGATCAGGTGGCCGATGCGATTATGGATTCCATTATTTTGGAGGATCCAGAAGCAAGAACAGCAATCGAAGTCACTGCAGCAGATGGACTCATCCATGTGTTTGGAGAAACCAGCACTGAGAAGAGAATTGACTACAAAAGAGTAATCAAAGATGTGATTTTTGACATCGGATATCGAGCAGACGAGCTATCAACAGACGGTGAGTTCTATAGAATGCTTATCGCAATCAACAAGCAATCACCTGATATCGCAATGGGGGTTGATAAGAAGGAAATTGGTGCCGGTGATCAAGGGATGATGTTTGGCTATGCCACTGATGAAACCCCAGAGCTTATGCCACTGCCATTAGTTCTCTCGCATAAGCTCTGCATGAGACTAGCTGAAGTGAGAAAATCTGGGCTACTTCCTTATCTTAAGCCCGATGGAAAAGCTCAAGTTTCACTGGGATATGGAAAAGATAACAAACCTCTATCCATTGAAGCGATTGTAGTCTCCACTCAACATGCTGAAAGTGTAGATATTGAAAAGCTGAGGGAGGATGTGACGAAGCACATCATCCTTAAAGTCATCTCACATGAGCTCTTGACTGGCAGAACTAAAGTAATGATCAATCCCACTGGAAGGTTCGTGTTTGGTGGCCCAGCTGCTGACTCAGGTTTGACCGGTAGAAAGATAATCGTTGATACCTATGGAAGCAAGGGACGTCATGGCGGTGGCGCTTTCTCAGGAAAGGATCCAACGAAGGTAGACCGCTCAGGAGCATATCTTGCCAGATACATCGCAAAGAACATTGTCGCAGCAGGTCTTGCTAAGGAATGCGAGGTGCAGGTTTCTTACGCTATTGGTGTGGCTAAGCCAGTATCTTTCCATGTAGACACCTTTGGTAGCGGAAATCTACCGGATGAAGTATTGACGGAAATCATTAATGCACTCATTGACATGAGACCAGGCACGGTCATCAAGTCTTTTGGATTGAGACGGCCCATCTACAGACAGTTTGCAGCCTACGGTCACTTTGGTAGAGAGAAGATGTCGCTGGACAGTGAAGAAAGAAACACACCCTGGGAGATGAAGGACCTGGTGCCAATTCTTAGAGAGCTGGCTAATGACTATTTTAAGAAGAAAGGAGAATCGAAGGATGAGTAAAATCAAACTCGCGCTGGATGTTGTCAGTGATCTTAAGTCACTGGCTGAAAGTATAGAGACTTTGGTACATGCTATGGAATCAAATGAAGTAGCAAATGAAGAACCAACTAAAAAGAAATCAAAAACCAAAGCAAAGGTGGAGGAATCTGAGAACAAAGAACCTGAAGTTGGTGAAGCGACTATTGAAACACCGATTGAAGAAGCACCAGAAGAAAAACAACCAAGCCTTGAGGAAGTCAGAGCAGCTATGGCAGATAAAAGCAGAGACGGTCATAGAGAGGCGGTGAAAGCCATCATCACCAAATATGGAGCCAATAACCTCTCATCTCTAGATTCAAAGCATTATGCAGCTGCCCTGAAGGAAGTGGGTGAGCTGAAGTGAGTGGTTCATATAACACCCATTCCATCTACTCGGCATCAGGGGCGCATCGGTGGATGAACTGTCCACCATCCGCTCAATTAGAGCAGCAGTTTCCAAATGAAACAAGCTCCTATGCAGAAGAAGGAACAGCAGCCCATGACCTGGCTGAACACAAGCTAAAGAAAGCGCTGAAGATGAGATCTAAGAAACCGATAAGTCCATATCACTCGGACGAAATGGACGAGATGACAGATCTGTACGTGGAATACTGCCTAGAACTGATTGAGAGATCAAAAGAGAATTGTTCTGACCTTCAAATCCTAATAGAGCAGAAGCTGGACTTCAGTGATTACGTACCGGAAGGATTTGGAACCGGTGACCTGGTTGTCGTTGGAAATGGAACCCTTCATGTGGTGGATTTGAAATATGGACGTGGTGTCATCGTTTCAGCAGAAAAGAACCCGCAGATGATGCTCTATGCACTTGGGGCCTTATCCCTTTTCGACATGCTCTACGATATCGAAAAGGTGTCTATGGCCATCGTCCAGCCAAGAGTAGATAACTTCTCTACTTGGGAGATCACAGTGGAAGAATTGCTGAAATGGGCTGAAGAAGAATTAAGACCCAAAGCTCTACTGGCTAGTACCGGTGGTGGAGAGTTCTGTGCCGGAGATCATTGCAGATTCTGTAGAGCGAAGAATCAGTGCAGGGCAAGGGCAGTGAAAAATCTTGAACTATTAAAGTATGAATTTCAGGATCCTGCTCTTTTAACAGATGAGGAAATTGCTGAAATCATCGGTCTTGCAGATGAACTGGCTAAATGGGCGGGGGATATCTACACCTACGCCACAGCACTGGCCATCAATGAAGGTAGAGAGTGGGATGGGTTCAAGCTGGTAGAAGGAAGAACCAGAAGAAAGTTTATGGATGAAACTGCAGTTGCTGAGACTGCGAAGGAAGCAGGTTATACAGACATCTTCAAACAAAGCCTTATCACCATCACAGAGATGGAGAAGCTCATGGGCAAGAAGAAGTTCAATGACATCCTTGGAAACTTAGTAGAAAAACCAAAGGGCAAACTCACCCTGGTACCTGAAACGGACAAGCGTCAAGCTGTGGATCCTATCCATGCAGAGTTTCAGGTAGAAGAGTAATAAAAGATTTTGAATGCTTATAAACATGTCACCGTTTATGAAGCATAAATCGATTAGTGTAACCAAGCTCAGCAGAGCAAACCAATACAAATTTTAGGAGGATTTTATCATGAGTAAAGAAACGAAAGTAGTCGTACCTGGAAGATTAAGCTATGTGAATGTTTTTGAACCGAAAAGTATCAATGGAAGTGACCCTAAGTACAGCGTTTCAGTCATCATTCCAAAGTCAGACAAGAAGACAGTAAATACGATTTTGAAGGCAATTGAGGCAGCTAAGCAGGAAGGTGCACCAAAGTTTGGTGGCAAGGTTCCAACAAATCTTAAAACGCCACTTCGTGATGGTGATATCGACAGGCCAGATGATCCTGCATATGAAGGGTGCTATTTTATCAACGCCAATTCAAAGAACGCACCTCAAGTGGTGGATGGGAAGATTCAAGCCATCCTAGATCGAAGTGAAGTCTACTCTGGATGTTATGGAAAAGTAAGCCTGAACCTATATGCCTTCAATGTGAACGGGAACCGTGGAATTGCAGCGGGCCTTGGAAACGTGCAGAAGCTTAAAGACGGAGAGCCACTGGGTGGTATGAGTCGCGCTGAGGATGACTTTGAAATTGAAGCTGACGATGATTTCTTGGCTTAGCAGTAAAGAAGACGGAGAGGAGGTGGTAAACCCATGAAGATTTTATCCATAGATATTGAGACATTTTCAGATATTGACCTTGGAAAGTGTGGTGTTTACCGCTACACCGATAGTCCTAACTTCGACATCTTGCTCTTTGCCTACAGCATTGATGAAGGTCCTGTTCAGCTGATTGATCTGGCCAGTGGTGAGGAAATACCTGAAGAAATCGTTGAGGCCATTCTAAGTGAAGACATCATCAAGACTGCCTTTAATGCCAACTTCGAACGAGTGGCTCTTATGAGATATTTCAGTCGAAAGCTTGATAAGGAAGTGTATCTTAATCCATCTTCATGGCGGTGCAGTGAGGTTCAGGCAGCAATGCTTGGACTTCCTCTCCACCTTGAGGGAGTAGCTAAAGTGCTAAGGCTGGGTGTTCAAAAGATGTCAGAGGGAAAACCACTGATCAGATACTTCTGTATTCCTTGTAAGCCAACAGCAGCCAATGGTGGCAGAACTAGAAACCTTCCAACAGATGCACCTGACAAATGGGAGCTATTTAAGCAATACAACATCAGAGACGTAGAAGTTGAACTGGAAATCAGAAAAAAGATCAAAGACTATCCAATACCAGAATCAGAGCAAGCCCTCTATGAACTGGACCAGCGAATTAATGATCGAGGCTTCAGGGCAGATATGAATTTCGTGATGCAGGCCATCTCCTGTGATAAGCAGTGTACCGTATCTGCTACAGAAAGAGCCTATGAATTGACTGGTCTTGAGAACCCAAACTCAGTAGCACAACTGAAAGATTGGCTAGCGGACCGTGGCGTGGAAGTGGAAAGTCTTTCAAAGAAAAACGTAAAAGAGCTGGTCTCAGAAACGGAAGGGGAGGTGGAAGAAGCATTAAAGCTTCGGCTCCTCATGGCCAAGACCAGTGTCAGAAAATATGAAGCCATTGAAAGGGCGGTTTGTTCAGATGGGAGAGTCCATGGACTCTTTCAGTTCTACGGCGCCAATCGAACAGGCCGGTTTGCCGGGAGGCTGGTGCAAGTCCAAAACCTCCCACAGAACCACCTTGTAGATTTAAAGCTTGCTAGAGATCTGGTGAAAGAAGGACGTTTTGAGGATCTGCAGATGCTCTTTGGAAATACACCTGGGGTATTGTCAGAACTTATAAGAACCGCCTTCATTCCAAAGGAAGGTTATCGGTTCATCGTAGCAGACTTTTCAGCCATAGAAGCGAGGGTCCTATCCTGGCTCGCCGGTGAGAAATGGAGAATTGAGGTATTCCAGTCCCACGGAAAGATCTATGAGGCTTCTGCTTCACAGATGTTTCATGTACCACTTGATGAAATCACAAAGGGTAGCCCACTGAGGCAAAAGGGTAAAATTTCCGAACTCGCCTGTGGTTATGGCGGTGGGGTTGGTGCTCTAAAGTCAATGGGTGCCTTGGAGATGGGCGTGGAAGAAAACGAACTGCAAGGGCTGATTGACAACTGGCGCAGAGCCAATCCCCACATCGTAAACTTCTGGTGGGAAGTGGACAAGATGGCCATCAAAGCGGTGAAAGAAAGAACCCCGACAAGAACTCACGGAATTATCTTCACTTATAAAAGCGGCATGCTTTTCGTGACACTCCCGTCAGGTCGTGACCTGGTCTATGTGAAGCCAAAGCTGATGCTGAATAAATTCGGACGAGAGGGTCTGACCTATGAAGGTATCGGAACCACGAAAAAGTGGGAGAGGATAGAAACCTATGGGCCAAAGATTGTGGAGAATATTGTTCAAGCAGCATCCAGAGATCTTCTGGCTGAAGCTATGCTAAGACTTGATAAAGCTGGATTTGCCATTGTAGCTCATGTGCATGATGAGGTGATTTGTGAAGTGCCTATGGGTGAGTCCGGCGTAGAAGAAGTGTGCAGCATTATGAGCGAAAGTCCAAAGTGGTCGGAAGGGTTACCTCTAGATGCAGACGGTTATGAATGTGACTTTTATCAGAAGGATTAATAGAGATTTCAAATGAATAGAAAGCGAGGAAAGATAGATGATTTCAAAAGAGTACGGAAAATACACTTTGATTTGTGATATATGCGGAGCGGAAACGGACGAGGAGTTCGATAGTTTTCAAGATGCTATAGATGCCAGAGAAGACATCGGATGGAAGAGTAAAAGAGTTGAGGGTGAATGGTTGGATATTTGTCCGGATTGTATAGAGTAGGAGGTTGCGATGTTTTCTAAAAGATTAAAGGCTTCTCGTAAAGAAGTGGGACTAACACAAGTGGAGTTAGCGGAAATTCTTAAAGTTTCAAAGGGGACTGTTGGCATGTGGGAAACCGGAAAAAGAGAGCCAAAGTTTGATGCAATGGCACACTTATCAAGAGTACTAAATAAGTCCGTTGATTACCTTCTCGGTCTTTCAGAAAATGATTTACCTCAACCAACAGACAAAATTCTATCTAACGAGGATAGCAGACAGCAGGCACATGCAGAAGTAATTTATAGCTGCGATGATTATGACCTTGTTTTAATCAAAAAACATTAGCAATAGAAGGAGGACGCCATGAAATTTATTATTTCAACAGGCAACAGCCGTAAAGATAAAGTTTGGAAGGAGCAGACGGTGTCCTGGGAGGAGTTTGCAAAAAGGCTCTCCCAAACCACTGTCACCAGTGAGACTCAGGAAGAGTATCGCAAGATGAAGAAGTACCAACAGGACAATGTGAAAGATGTGGGCGGCTTTGTGGCCGGTCAGCTGAAAGACGGAAGAAGAACAAAATCCAGTGTCATGAACCGAACCATGCTGACCCTTGATATGGACTATGCAGATGATGCGTTGGCAATAGCTGAGAATATGGAGATGCTCTATGGATATGCAGCGGTAGTTTACTCCACCCATAAACACACACCGGAGAAGCCCAGACTCAGATTGATCATTCCATTATCAAGAACAGTGACAGCAGATGAGTATCAGGCGGTCAGTAGAAGAATTGCAAAGGAAATCGGGATAGAGCTTTTCGATGATACCACCTACGAGCCAAACCGACTCATGTACTGGCCAAGCACATCCAGTGATGGAGAATATTTCTTTAGGGAAATCAAAGGGAGCTTTTTAAAACCTGATAGCATCTTAAAACTATACGACAACTGGCAGGACTCATCAACGTGGCCGGTGTCATCAAGACAATCAAAACTGATAGATAGACTGATGAAAAAGCAAGCAGATCCCATTCGAAAGGAAGGGCTGATCGGTGCTTTCTGCAGGACCTACACCATAGAAGAAGCCATTGATACATTTCTTTCGGACGTCTACCAGCCAAGTGTCATGCCTGAGCGGTATGACTATATTCCGGCAGATTCCACAGCGGGTGTTGTGATCTACAGCGGAAAGTATGCCTACTCCCATCATGCGACGGATCCTGCCTGTGGCCATCTCTGTAACGCCTTTGACCTTGTTAGAATTCACCGCTTCGGTGAACTAGATGAAGGGGCGGATGAAAGAAAGCAGCTCCCATCTGTAAAAGCTATGCTTGAGTTTTGCACAACAGATGAAAAGGTAAGAAAGCAGCTGGCAAAAGAGCGTGAAGAGGAAATGAAAGTGGAGTTTGAAAGGGAAGAAGATGACCTTGATGCCGAGGAAAATGAAATAGAAGAGATTGATGAAGACGAGGATCTCACCTGGCAGCTAGAGCTTGAACTCAATAAAAACGGAACTGTAAAAGATACACCGACCAACATCCTAACGATCATCAGAAACGATCCAAGGCTTAAAGGTGTGGCCTATAACCAGATGACCCATCTGCTAGATGTCAACGGGAAGCTTCCCTGGAAGCAGGTCAAGCCAGGATGGAATGACTCGGACCTTGCCAATCTCAAGATGTATTTCGATAAGCACTACGGCATCTGGTCACCTGCAAAGATTAAGGATGCCTTGTTAACCGCCGCATCGGAGCGGGTGTTTCACCCTATCAAAGATTATCTGGAAGGGCTGCCAGTTTGGGACGGAACAGAGAGAGTGGATAGGCTTCTTATCGACTATCTTGGCGCAGAGGATAACCCGTACACAAGGGCGATCATGAGAAAAACCTTAGTGGCAGCTGTAGCGAGAATTTATGAGCCGGGAACTAAGTTTGATTATATTTTAGTTCTAAATGGATCTCAGGGAATCGGAAAATCAACCTTCTTTGCAAAGCTTGGTGGGAAGTGGTTTTCAGATAGCTTAACCGTATCCGATATGCGTGATAAAGCAGGAGCAGAAAAGCTTCAGGGCTATTGGATCCTTGAACTAGGTGAGCTTGCAGGCCTTCGAAAGATCGATGTAGAGACGGTGAAATCATTCATTACCAGAACGGACGATAAGTTCAGACAAAGCTATGGCATCAATGTGGAAAGTCATCCGAGACAGAGTGTTATCGTTGGAAGCACCAACAACATCAGTGGTTTCTTAAGAGATATTACCGGGAACAGAAGGTTTTGGCCAGTAAGAGTTAGTGGAGGTCAAAAGAGTGTTTG
The DNA here is from genome assembly GCA_009930125.1 of Clostridia bacterium. Taxonomy (GTDB): domain Bacteria; phylum Bacillota; class Clostridia; order Clostridiales; family Clostridiaceae; genus Proteiniclasticum. Next base: position 8,524 of record RZYZ01000052.1, read on the forward strand.
GAACATGAAAGATGTGGACCAGATTTGGGCAGAGACCCTTGTTAGATATAAAGCTGGAGAACCGTTGTTATTAAAAGGTGATGAAGAACTCATGGCTCTTGAAGAACAGCGTGATGCCATGGAAGCAGATGACAGAGAAGGACTCATTGGAGATTACCTTGAAGCCTTGCTACCCGAAAACTGGGACAAGATGGACCTTTATGAAAGAAGAAGTTTTCTGGCTGGGCAGAGTGAGTTCGGTACTGAAGTATCGATAGGCACCAAAAGAAGAGACAAGGTATGCGTTCATGAGATTTGGTGTGAGTGCCTTGGAAAGGACAAAACTAATTTAAGACGTCAAGACTCTTATGAAATCATCGGAGTACTGATGCGGATTGGTGTCTGGGAAGCTTATACAGGAAATAAACAAGGTCAAACTAGGTTTCCTCTATACGGTAATCAAAAGACCTTTTGTAGGAAGTGCAATTCAAATGAAGATTCAATTACAAAAGATCAAGAGGCAAATGACAAAGATTTGTAATCAGCGTAACGAAAAATAGTTAATTACAAATTTTAATTACAGCCAAAAAACCTGTAATCACAAGGGGTTATAAGTAATTTGTAATTATGTAATTAAGAAGAACCAACAGAGTTAGAAGAAAGTAATTAATACTAATAATGACATAATTACGCAGGTATACGCGCGTAAGAGTTTTTAACCCCTTAATTACAGAGATAATTACAGACTTAATTACAAAGATGAACTCCTCGTGATGCATTGAACTTTAAAAGCTTAAATAAATGAGGTGAAAGACATGACTGAAAAAGAACTTGAGCTGATGCTCGTAAAAGAAGTGAAAAGAAGAGGTGGGAGAGCTTTTAAGTTTATCTCCCCTGGAATAAATGGAGTGCCTGACAGATTGGTGCTTCTTCCCGGTGGCAGAGTGGGATTTGTTGAGGTGAAGGCACCAGGAAAGAAGATGAGGCCCAATCAGATAAAGAGAAAAGGTGAGCTGGAAGGGCTAGGGTTTTTGGTTTATTGCCTAGATAGTCCGGAGGACATAGGAGGTGTGGTGGATGCAATTGCCAGAAGTAGTACTACCTAAATCAAGACTGACGTATCACCCTCATGAATATCAGACCCACTGTACAAAGTTCATTTTGGAGAAAACATCTGCAGGGCTGTTTCTGGATATGGGACTTGGCAAAAGTGTGATCACACTGACCGCTCTTGTGGACCTGCTCCATGACCGGTTTGAAGTATCCAAGGTCCTAGTGATTGCTCCGCTTCGAGTGGCAAATACTACATGGCTGGATGAAGTTTTGAAGTGGAAGCATCTGAAGAACTTAAGGGTATCGAGGGTTCTCGGTAGTGCAAAGGAGCGGACCATGGCCCTTTACAAGAAGGCAGATATCTACACCATCAACAGAGAGAATGTCCCGTGGCTCGTGGAGTTTTATAAAAACGAATGGCCCTTTGACATGGTGATCATCGATGAGCTATCAAGTTTTAAATCACCATCAGCTAAAAGGTTCAGAGCACTTAAGAAGGTCAGACACAAAATCAAAAGGATTGTGGGGCTGACTGGAACGCCAGCTCCCAATGGCCTCTTAGATATTTGGAGTCAGATCTACCTTCTTGATGGGGGTGAGCGGCTGGGCAGAACCTTCAGTGGATACCGAAGCAGATACTTTCATCCACAGAAATATGTGAATGGGGGTATACCTACAGACTATGCACTGAACGATGATGCAGAGGATAAAATCTACGACAGGATTTCTGACATCTGTATCAGTATGAAAGCTCTAGAGTATCTGAAGATGCCAGAGATTATCTTCAACAAAGTAGAAGTAGAGCTTTCTGAAAAGGAAATGAAGCTTTATAGGAAGCTCGAACGAGATCTCTTACTTCGTCTTGAGGATAGTGATGTGGATGCAGCCAATGCAGCTGTGCTTTCCAATAAGCTCCTACAGATGTCGGGTGGAACAGTCTATGACGAGTATGGAGATGTACAGAAGATTCATGATAGGAAGCTGGATGCTTTAGAGGATCTTGTTGAGGCAGCCAATGGAAAACCAGTCCTGATCTACTATGGCTTCAGACATGAACGTGATCGCATCAAAGAGAGATTTGATGCAGGAGACATCAACACATCAGAGGACATTGCCAGATGGAACCGTGGAGAGATGAAAATTGCGCTTTGTCATCCGGCATCAGCTGGGCATGGACTCAATCTTCAAGAGGGTGGTTCCACCATCATTTGGTTCAGTGTCACCTGGAGTCTTGAACTATACCAACAAGCCAATGCTAGACTATGGCGTCAAGGCCAAAAGCAAACGGTTGTAATTCACCATTTGCTAGCCAAAGACACTATTGATCATAGAGTGATGATGGCACTTGATACTAAAGACACTGGTCAGAACGCTTTGATCGAAGCGGTCAAAGCCAGAATAGAAAACTTGAGAAATGGAGGATAAAGAAATGAGTGTAAATAAATTTAATGCAGAAGGCTATCATGACCCCACGGTCTTTGAAGCTTTAACCAATATCGAAAAAGAAGATAAGCAAAGAAAGAAAAAGAAGATCGTGTTCATCTGCAGTCCCTTTGCCGGTGATATCGAAGGAAACGCAAGACGAGCAAGAAGGTATGGAAGATTTGCAGTGACTAAGAAAGCCGTACCCATTATTCCACATTTGATGTACCCACAGTTTCTTAAGGAAGATGATCCTGAGGAAAGACAGCTAGGGATTGATATGGGACTCATACTCTTAAGCAAATGCCATGAGCTTTGGGTCTTTGGCAATCGAATCTCTTCAGGGATGAGTGTGGAGATTGCAAAGGCTAAGAGATGGAACATACCCATCAGATATTTTACAAATGAGTGCGCAGAAATAGGAGGTGTCAGCAAATGATAGAGAAGCATTGCTTTGCATTTAGACATGGAA
>RZYZ01000307.1 GCA_009930125.1 Clostridia bacterium
ATAAAGTGAGGAATAGGTTAATGAAATTAGGAATAGTAGGATTGCCCAATGTCGGCAAAAGCACATTGTTCAATGCGATAACGAAAGCCGGAATTGAAGCTGCAAATTATCCTTTTGCAACGATCGAACCGAATATCGGTGTCGTATCTGTACCGGATGAGAGACTGGACCATCTGGAGAAGCTCTACAATTCAAAGAAGAAGGTATTTGCCCATGTGGAGTTCTATGATATTGCCGGCCTAGTAAAAGGCGCCTCCCAGGGAGAAGGTCTGGGAAACAAGTTCCTGAGCCATATCCGAGAAGTGGAAGCCATCATTCATGTGGTGAGATGTTTTGAAAATGACAATATCGTCCATGTAGAGGGTAGCGTAGACCCGCTTAGAGATATCGAAACCATCAATCTGGAACTGATTTTTTCGGATCTGGAGACACTGGAGAAAAGAATGGATAAAGCCATGAAGCTGAAACGCTCCGGAGATAAAACAGCTCAGGCAGAGTATGATCTTATGGAAAGAATCAAGGCACATCTTGAAGCGGGAAAGCCTGTTCGTACTTTGGAAGCGACTGAGGAAGAGAAAGAAGTGATCCGAGGACTATTTCTTCTGACGTCCAAGGATGTTCTTTATGCAGCGAACATCTCTGAAGAGGATCTCATGTCTGGAGAAGAGAATGAGATGGTGAAGAAAGTGAAAGATCATGCAGCGAAGGAGCATTCAGGCCTGGTCACCATCTGTGCCAGACTGGAGGAAGAACTTTCCGGACTGGAAGAGGATGAGAAGGTTGAAATGCTTGCTGAGTACGGCATCATGGAGACCGGTCTGGATCGACTGATCAAGGAAAGCTACAGACTGCTTGGCCTCATGAGCTTCCTCACAGCTGGACCCCAGGAGGTCCGAGCATGGACGATTAAAGTGGGCACAAAAGCACCGGTGGCGGCAGGGAAGATTCATTCAGACATCCAGAGAGGGTTTATCAGAGCCGAAGTCATTTCCTATGATGCCCTGATGGAATCCGGTTCAGAAGCCCATGCCAAGGAAAAAGGGCTTTATAGAATTGAAGGAAAAGAATACATCATGCGTGAAGGTGACGTGGTCAACTTCAGATTCAACGTATAGAAAATGCTCATCTCCATACTGTAGTGGTATGGAGATTTTCTTTTGCAAACATTATCTTTTTAGCACTGCATTTGCTATACTTAGAGTATATTGTTTATTTGACTATTATGGAGTCAGTAAAGAGAGTGGGAGGTTCCTTATGCCTGTTAGATTCGAAAAGATGAGTGTATCAAAATTCATACTGATGCTGGTGGCAGTCTTCGCGGTACTGATCCTATCCGTAGTCGCTTTAACTGTAACGGGAGGATCAGAATACATTGTCTACTACATACAGATCCTTTTCTATATCATCATGTTCATCGTCTACTATTATTTCGGCCTTACATCCAGAGAGAGAAAACTGCTCATGGATAGTGGGCAGGAGAAGAAGCCGCTTCATCTGGCTGTCATTCCATTTCTTGCGGGGGGTCTGACCACAATTCTCTATGTGCTGGCTCTTCAGCAGTGGCTTCCGGGCATGTATGAATCCTATATGGAAGCTGCAGAGCAGATGCAGGGGGTTTCTCTATTCTCAGATCCTCTGGAACTTGTATTGATGTTCATATCGGTTGTGATTCTGGCACCCATTGTGGAAGAAATCGTTTTTAGAGGCATTTTTTTCAATCTATTGAACAGGAAGAGAAGTACACTGGCAGCAATGATCATTTCTTCCCTGGTCTTCGGATTTCTTCATGCTGAAACCATGGTTCCTACAGCAGTCATCGGCTTTGTTCTCTGCTTCATCTATCACCGGACAGGAAGCCTGATCCTTGTGATGGCTGGTCATATGGTGAACAATCTCATCGCATTCTCCATGCCGCTTCTCATCGGAGATGCGGATCCCCTTGGTACTCCACTTCAGATTCTTGGAGGAGTTCTGGTTCTTCTGTACATAGTGGGATCTATATACTTCGTCTACTATGCGGTAAGAAACAGAAGCTTTCTTGCATTTGATGGTCCTATGCATCGAGCAGCCGGAGTAAAATCAGCCTATCGAAAAGACCATGAAATTTCAGACCAGGATGCTCAGTATAGAGAGAAAAAAGTCATAGATATTTCTAAAACCCTCGAGGATGGCATGCCGGTATACCCGGGAGACCCAGAAGTGAGAATACAGGAAGTCGCCAGCATTTCCGAGGATGGCTATGCGGTTCGCAGCATTCAGATGAACACCCACGCTTCAACGCACATGGACTTTCCCAGTCATTTCATTGAAAATGGCGCAAGCCAGGATGATGTGGATCTGAGCCTTCTATATGGGCAAGTGTTTGTGGCTGAAAATGTCGCGGCGTTTATTCATGAA
>RZYZ01000053.1 GCA_009930125.1 Clostridia bacterium
CGTGGTCTTACCGTGGTCAACGTGTCCGATGGTTCCGATGTTGACGTGTGGCTTATTTCTCTCGAATTTTGCTTTTGCCATTACTTTCTCCTCCTTAAAACTCTAATTAAGCGTTCTTCTTTCCTGCGATTTCTTCCTGAATGCTCTTAGGAACTGGCTCATAGTGATCAAATTCCATGGAGTAAACACCTCTACCCTGGGTTTTAGATCTTAGCGTAGTTGCATATCCGAACATTTCTGAAAGTGGTACGAATGATGCAACAACCTTAGCTCCTGCTCTATCGCTCATACCTTCGATTCTACCTCTTCTGGAGTTGATGTCACCAATTACGTCTCCCATGTAGTCTTCTGGGACAATGACTTCAACCTTCATCATAGGTTCAAGAATTACTGGGTCAGCCTTTGCCATAGCATTCTTGAACGCCATGGAACCAGCTACCTTAAAGGCCATTTCATTGGAGTCGACATCATGGTATGATCCGTCTACAATTCTTGCCTTGAAGTTGATGGTTGGGTAACCTCCGATAACACCCGCCTGGGATGCTTCTCTGATACCCTGGTCAACTGCTGGAACATATTCTCTTGGAACAACACCACCAACGATGCCATTTTCGAATGAATACTCTTCTTCAGTTGGAATCAGTTCGATGACGGCATGACCGTACTGTCCACGTCCACCGGACTGTCTTACAAACTTACCTTCAGCCTTGACAGCCTTCTTGATGGTTTCCTTGTAAGCAACCTGAGGTGCACCGACATTACATTCCACTTTGAATTCTCTCTGCAGTCTGTCAACGATGATTTCAAGGTGAAGCTCACCCATACCAGCAATGATTACCTGTCCAGTATCCTGGTCAGTGTAGGTCTTGAAGGTTGGATCTTCTTCAGCCAGCTTTGCCAGCGCGATACCCATCTTTTCCTGACCGGCTTTGGTCTTTGGTTCGATGGCAACAGAAATAACTGGCTCTGGGAACACCATGGATTCCAGAATGATCTGGTCTGTATCTACACAAAGAGTATCACCTGTAGTAGTATCCTTCAGACCAACAACCGCTCCGATTTCTCCGGCTCTCAGCTCTTCCACTTCCTGTCTGTGGTTTGCATGCATCTTAACCAGTCTACCGACTCTTTCCTTCTTGCCCTTTGTAGAGTTGATTACATAGGAACCGGAAGTCATGACACCGGAATAGATTCTTGTGAATGCAAGTCTACCGATGAATGGGTCTGTCGCAATCTTGAATGCAAGTGCGGACATAGGCGCATTATCATCTGCAGGTCTTGAATCTTCTTCACCGTCAGGAGTGACACCTGTGATTGCTGGAATATCCACTGGTGAAGGAAGGTAATCCACTGCAGCATCGATCATTTCCTGTACGCCCTTGTTCTTGTATGAAGAACCGCATATTACAGGAACAATTTCGTTGTTGATGGTTCCCTTTCTAAGGGCAGCCTTCATTTCTTCAACAGTGATTTCTTCGCCTTCCAGGTACTTCATGGTGAGATCTTCATCAAGATCCGCCACTGCTTCCACAAGGATTGCTCTGAATTCATCTGCTCTGGCCTGTACGCTTTCTGGAATTGGTCCTACTTCGATCTCTTTTCCAAGATCGTCAAGATGAACGATTCCTTCCATTGTTACAAGGTCAACTACGCCCTTGAATCCCTGTTCAGATCCGATTGGAACCTGAATTGGCACTGCGTTGCACTTCAGTCTGTCCTTGATGGTTTCAACGGACTTGTAGAAGTCCGCTCCAGTTGCATCCATCTTGTTGATGTATACAATTCTTGGCACGCCATATTTGTCAGCCTGTCTCCATACGGTTTCAGTCTGTGGTTCAACACCGCTCTTTGCATCCAGAACTGTAACAGCTCCGTCAAGCACTCTTAAGGAACGTTCTACTTCAACAGTGAAGTCTACGTGTCCTGGGGTGTCGATGATATTAATAACATGTCCCTTCCAGTTTGCTGTTGTAGCAGCGGAAGTGATTGTAATTCCTCTTTCTTTTTCCTGAGCCATCCAGTCCATCTGTGATTCACCAGAATGTGTCTCACCGATTTTATGAGTCTTTCCTGTATAGAAAAGTATACGCTCAGTGGTGGTTGTTTTACCTGCGTCGATATGTGCCATAATCCCTATATTACGAAACATTTCTAAAGGGAACTCTCTTGCCACATGGACTCCTCCTCTCGTGATTATATTGCATAAAACTGTTTCAGCAACGCCAAAACAGTTCTATGCTCAAAATTAATATCTGTAATGAGCAAACGCCTTGTTAGCTTCTGCCATTCTGTGTGTATCTTCTCTCTTCTTAACAGCTGAACCTGTGTTGTTTGCAGCGTCCATCAGCTCTCCAGCCAATCTCTCTCTTGCATACTTCTCAGATCTCTTTTCAACTGCTATAAGTAGCCATCTGATACCAAGTGTCTGTCTTCTCTCTGGTCTTACTTCAATTGGAACCTGGTAGTTGGAACCACCTATTCTTCTTGACTTGACTTCGAGTAATGGCATGATGTTGTTCATAGCTGCTTCGAAAACTTCTACAGGATCGTTTCCTGTTTTTTCGTTTATGATGCCGAATGCTTCATAAACAATCTTCTGAGCTACACCCTTCTTGCCATCCTCCATTACGCTGTTGATCAGCTTTGTTACAACCTTGGAGTTGTACATTGGATCAGCTAAAACTTCTCTTTTTGCAATGTATCCTTTTCTTGGCACTTTTCTTCCCTCCTTAACTAAATTAATTCATCGGTACTCGGTGATTCTTCACCGCAAAGCGCTCTGTGTATTCTATATGAATGAAAACTAACTATTTTCCAATCTATATCCTAAACATAGCACTATGTCATTGTCAACTATTTCTTGACTTTAGGTTTCTTCGTACCATACTTTGATCTGCTCTGCATTCTACCAGTAACGCCAGCGCTGTCTAGAGCACCTCTTACGATATGGTATCTTACACCTGGTAAGTCCTTAACTCTTCCGCCTCTGATCAGAACAACACTATGTTCCTGCAGGTTATGACCTACACCGCCGATGTATGCGGTAACTTCAAATCCGTTTACAAGTCTTACTCTCGCAACTTTTCTAAGCGCTGAGTTAGGCTTCTTAGGAGTAGTAGTCTTAACTACAGTACATACGCCTCTCTTCTGAGGAGCTTCCTTAAGGGCTGGTGAACCAGTCTTATAAATAACTGTTTCCCTACCTTTTCTTACTAATTGGTTAATAGTTGGCATCATTTCACCTCCATTTTGATGTGTGTATCTATATTACATTTAATATAGCAGTTTAACGTGGAACAAAAATCTGTTCCGGCAGTTGTGATTCCACTGAATATTTTACCTCATATGAAAACATTAGTCTTTAAATAACTTTTAAGTTATTGTGAAGAGTCTTCAGCATGAAGATCAAACCGCTCCAGAACCGGACAGGTCCGATTCTGGTCAGTCAAAATCACACAAAGATTATTTTATCACCATACTTTGGCAATGTAAAGAAAAATTATTCTTCTTCAAAAAGGTCAACTTCATCAACCTCAGGCATTTCTACCATTTCTCTCTCTGTCGAAAGCTTGATGTGGTTGTACCTTCTCATACCTGTACCAGCAGGAATGAGCTTACCGATGATGACATTTTCCTTCAGACCAAGCAGTGGATCGATTTTACCCTTTATGGCTGCATCGGTCAGGACTCTAGTGGTTTCCTGGAAAGATGCTGCGGAAAGGAAGGAATCCGTTGCAAGGGATGCTTTGGTGATACCCAGAAGAACCTGTTCGCCTTCAGCTTCCTGAAGTCCCAGTTCTCTTACTCTCCTGTTTTCTTCTTCGTAGTCGAAGATATCCACAAGGACACCTGGCATCAGACTGGTATCGTTGGCTTCCGCCACCTTCACCTTTCTCGTCATCTGTCTTACGACAACCTCGATGTGCTTGTCATTGGTATCAACACCCTGAAGACGATACACCTTCTGCACTTCTGCAAGGAGGTATTCTCTTACACCCTTGATTCCCTTGATTCTTACGATATCGTGGGGGTTGATGGATCCTTCTGTGATGCTGTCTCCAGCTTCCACAACGTCTCCGTCATGGACCTTCAGTCTGGAACCGAAGGAGATGTCGTAGGTGTATTCTTCTCCGTCTTCGGATAGAACATATACCACTCTCTTCTTCTTCGTTTCATCTATTCTTACGGTACCCTTGATATCGGATACCACCGCAAGTCCCTTAGGCTTTCTGGCTTCAAAGAGCTCTTCGACTCTAGGAAGACCCTGGGTGATATCGGAACCGGCTACTCCACCTGTATGGAAGGTTCTCATGGTCAGCTGGGTTCCAGGTTCACCGATACTCTGTGCAGCGATGATTCCTACGGATTCACCGATGTTGATTCTCTGTCCTGTAGCCATGTTCATGCCGTAGCATTTACCACAGACACCGACCTTCGTCTTACAGGTGAATACGGATCGGATGTAGACACGCTTCACGCCGACTTCTTCAATCTTCTCCGCCATGAGCGGTTCGATGTATTCATTCTTTCTTACAAGGATTTCACCATCCTGTGGATTGATGATATCCTCCAGCGCATATCTTCCTGTCAGTCTTTCTGCCAGGGTCTCTACGATTTCAGCGCCTTCACGGATGGCTTCGATGTAGATTCCTTCTTCCGCTCCGCAGTCCGCTTCTCTTACGATTACGTCCTGTGATACATCAACAAGTCTTCTTGTCAGGTAACCTGAGTCAGCGGTCTTCAGCGCTGTATCCGCATTACCCTTTCTGGCTCCATGGGTGGAGATGAAGTACTCGGAGATGTTCAGTCCTTCCACGAAGGAGGCTCTGATGGGAAGTTCGACGATCTTACCGGATGGATTGGCCATAAGTCCTCTCATACCAGCAAGCTGCTTGATCTGGGACTTGGAACCTCTCGCACCGGAATCGGCCATCATGAATATAGGATTGTACTGATCCAGGGAGTCCATCAGGGCATCCGCCACATCATCTGTGGTCTGTGTCCATTTCTCGATGACTCTTTCATATCTTTCGTCTTCGGAAATAAGTCCTCTTCTGAACATATTTTCAATCTTCTTGACTGTCGCATCCGCGTCAGCAAGGAGTTCTTTCTTCTTTTCCGGAACGATCATATCTGAGATCGCAACGGTTACCGCACCGATGGTGGAATAGTGGAAACCAAGGGACTTGATTTCATCCAGCATCACGGATGTTCTGGTTGGGCCGTACTTGATGTAACATCTGTTGATGATTTTCTCAAGCTGCTTTTTACCAACAAGGAAGTTCACTTCCAGCATCATTTCATTTTCTGGAATTTCCCTGTCCACGAATCCGAGATCCTGTGGAATGGATTCGTTAAAGAGAAGCTTTCCAAGAGTTGTCTTGATGATGGCTGTCTTGACTTCTCCATCTATGGTCTTGCTGACACGAACCTTGATGGATTCCTGCAGCGTAACGTTGTTCAGCTGATAGGACATGAGCGCTTCTTCCTTGGAGGAGAAGATCTTCATCTCGTTTTCAGGCACTTCCTTCTCCATGGTCAGGTAGTATCCACCAAGGACCATATCCTGGGAAGGTACTGCCACTGGCTTACCATCGGATGGTTTCAGGATGTTTCCGGAAGCCAGCATCAGGAATCTTGATTCCGCCTGGGCTTCCATGGAAAGGGGAACGTGCACAGCCATCTGGTCACCGTCGAAGTCCGCATTGTACGCTGTACATACCAGCGGATGCAGCTTGATGGCTCTACCTTCGATGAGCACAGGCTGGAATGCCTGGATACCCAGTCTATGCAGTGTAGGAGCACGGTTTAAAAGCACTGGATGGTCTGTGATGACCTCTTCCAGAATGTCCCATACCTGAGGCTGAATCTTTTCAACCATTCTCTTTGCACTCTTGATGTTATGGGCTGTACCGTTTCTGACCAGCTTCTTCATGACGAAAGGCTTGAACAGCTCAAGAGCCATTTCCTTCGGCAGTCCGCACTGGTACATCTTAAGCTCCGGCCCGACAACGATAACGGAACGTCCGGAGTAGTCCACTCTCTTACCAAGAAGGTTCTGTCTGAATCGTCCCTGCTTACCCTTCAGCATGTCGGATAGAGACTTGAGCGGTCTGTTTCCAGGACCCGTTACCGGTCTACCACGTCTGCCGTTGTCGATGAGCGCATCCACTGCTTCCTGAAGCATTCTTTTTTCATTTCTTACAATGATGTCAGGTGCGCCAAGGTCCAGGAGCTTCTTCAGTCTGTTGTTTCTGTTGATCACTCTACGATACAGATCATTCAGGTCAGATGTGGCGAATCTGCCACCATCCAGCTGAACCATCGGTCTGATATCCGGTGGAATCACAGGAATCACGTCAATGATCATCCAGTCCGGTCTGTTGCCGGATTGTCTGAAGGATTCCACTACCTCAAGTCTTCTGATGATTCTGATCTTCTTCTGACCGGTAGCTGTCTTCAGCGCTTCTTTCAGTTCAATGCTCATGGCATCCAGGTCAAGTTCCGCCAGGAGATCCTTCACCGCTTCCGCGCCCATCTTCGCTTCGAAAGAGCCGTAGCCTTCCTGCTCGATGTGTTCTCTGTATTCTCTTTCCGAAAGGATCTGCTTCTTCATCAGTGTGGATTCCTTAGGATCCAGCACCACGTAGGAAGCGAAATACAGAATTCTTTCAAGAGATCTTGGACTCATATCCAGGATCAGTCCCATTCTGGAAGGTATTCCTTTGAAATACCAGATATGGGATACTGGGGCAGCCAGTTCTATGTGCCCCATTCTCTCTCTTCTTACTTTGGACTTCGTTACTTCAACGCCGCAGCGGTCGCAGACGATTCCCTTATATCTGACTCTCTTGTATTTACCACAGTGACACTCCCAGTCCTTCATGGGTCCGAAGATGCGCTCACAGAAGAGCCCGTCTCTTTCCGGTTTCAGTGTTCTGTAGTTAATGGTTTCAGGCTTTTTAACCTCACCTCTTGACCAGCTTCGGATCTCATCTGGAGATGCAAGACCGATCTTCAAGGCATCAAAATTATTTAATTCTATCAAGGGTAATCCTCCCTTCAATTACTCTAAATCTTCAGCGAAACTGTTTGAACTTACTTCTTCGAAATCATCTTCGTCTTTTATCACGTGGGTTTTTTCAGTTATTTCCTCTGGGACATCAATGATTGTATCCTCTGGAGAATCAATCCTGATGGCCTTGAGTTCTAAGGAAGCCTCTTCGTACTCGGAATCTTCTTTAAGCTCGATTTCCTCTCGCTCATCGTTCAGCACCTTCACATTGAGGCAAAGGGCCTGCAGTTCCTTGATCAGTACTTTAAAGGATTCTGGCACTCCAGGTTGTGGAATGTTTTCACCCTTGACGATGGCTTCGTAAGTCTTCACTCTACCTACCACGTCATCGGACTTCACGGTCAGAATTTCCTGGAGCGTATGAGCGGAGCCGTAAGCTTCCAGTGCCCAAACTTCCATTTCACCGAATCTCTGTCCACCGAACTGCGCTTTACCACCCAGTGGCTGCTGCGTAACCAGTGAATAAGGTCCTGTGCTTCTGGCATGAATCTTGTCATCAACCAGATGCGCAAGCTTCAGGATATACATGTATCCTACCGTAACTTCATTATCAAATGGTTCTCCGGTTCTTCCATCATAAAGGACGGTCTTACCGTTTTTATTGAATCCGGCTCTTTCCAGTGTCTCCTCGATGTCCTTCTCGGATGCACCGTCAAATACCGGAGTAGCCACATGCCATCCAAGCTTGGCTGCTGCCCATCCTAGATGCACTTCAAGCACCTGCCCGATATTCATACGGGATGGAACACCCAGCGGATTCAGACAGATCTGCAGTGGTCTTCCGTCAGGAAGGAACGGCATATCTTCTTCTGGGAGGACTCTTGAGATAACACCCTTGTTACCATGACGTCCAGCCATCTTGTCTCCAACTGAGATTTTTCTTCTCTGAGCGATGTAACATCTTACGAGCATATTCACACCAGGTGGCAGCTCGTCCTGATTGTCTCTTGTGAAGATCTTGATGTCCACGATGATACCGGCAGCACCATGAGGCACTCTCAGGGAAGTATCTCTTACTTCTCTGGCCTTTTCACCGAAGATTGCACGAAGCAGTCTTTCTTCGGATGTCAGATCCGTTTCACCCTTCGGTGTGACCTTACCGACCAGGATATCTCCCGCTCTTACTTCAGCACCGATTCTGATGATTCCTCTTTCGTCGATGTCCTTCAGGGAGTCTTCTCCGACGTTTGGAATATCTCTTGTGATTTCTTCAGGCCCGAGCTTCGTGTCTCTGGCTTCCGCTTCATACTCTTCGATATGGATGGAAGTGAACACATCGTCTCTGACGAGTTCTTCTGAAATCAGCATCGCATCTTCATAGTTGTAACCTTCCCAGGTGATGAATCCCATTCGGATATTCTTACCCAGAGCGATTTCTCCCAGGTCAGTGGAAGGACCGTCTGCAAGAAGGGATCCTCTTTCCACATGTTCTCCCTTGACCACAAGCGGCTTCTGGTTGATGCATGTACCCTGGTTGCTTCTCTTGAATTTCAGTAATTTATAATGATCAATGGATCCGTTGTCGTCTCTCTTGACCTTGATTTCATTTGCACTTACATAGATGACCGTACCTTCGTTTCTTGCCTTTGGCAGTACTCCGGAGTCTAAGGCAGCCTTGTACTCGATTCCTGTACCCACATAAGGAGCAGCAGGTTTCAGAAGCGGAACCGCCTGACGCTGCATGTTGGAACCCATCAGTGCTCTGGAAGCATCATCATTCTCAAGGAATGGAATCATCGCTGTCGCAACAGAAACGATCTGACGTGGAGAGATATCCATAAGGTCTACCTCTTCCTTTGGCACAACCAGTACGTCTTCTCTGTATCTTACGGTTACTCGGTCGTCAATGAACATGGAGTTTTCATCCAGAAGCTCATTGGCCTGGGCAACCAGGAGTTCATCTTCCTCATCCGCAGTAAAGTACTTCACATCCGTGGTGACCTTACCGGTACCCTTTTCCACGATTCTATAAGGCGTTTCGATGAATCCATATTCATTGACCCGCGCATAGGTGGACAGGGAGTTGATGAGACCGATGTTCGGACCTTCAGGCGTCTCGATGGGACACATTCTTCCATAATGGGAATGATGTACGTCTCGGACTTCAAATCCGGCTCTTTCTCTGGAAAGACCACCAGGCCCCAGAGCAGAAAGTCTTCTCTTATGCGTAAGCTCTGAAAGTGGATTGGTCTGGTCCATGAACTGTGACAGCTGGGAGGATCCGAAGAATTCCTTCACGGAAGCTGTAACCGGTCTGATGTTGATCAGTGCCTGTGGGGTGATATTGTCCTGATCCTGAATCGTCATTCTTTCCTTCACGACTCTTTCCATTCTGGAAAGACCGATTCTGAACTGATTCTGGAGAAGCTCTCCGACGGATCTCAGTCTTCTGTTTCCAAGATGATCGATGTCATCCACGTGCCCTACGCCATGGCCTAGGCCGATTTCGTAGCTGATGCTCGCGAAGATGTCATCCTTCAGCACATGCTTTGGAATCAGGTTATGGATATTCTTCTTCAGTTCATCCTTCAGTTCGTCTTCAGGAAGATTCTGGTCCAGAATACTCTTCAGTGTTGGATAATGCACCATTTCCTTGATATGCAGCGCTTTCGGATCAAATGATACAAAATCGGACAGGTGAACAAAATGGTTACCGATGACACGTACTACCTGCTCTTCTACAAGAATATCAACAAAGTTGATTCCTGCAGCCATGATTTCATGGGCGATGTCTCGGGTGATTCTTTCTCCCTTGGATACCAGAATTTCTCCTGTTTCTCCATTGACCACGTCTTCTGCGGCGGTCTGATTATAGAGTCTGCCCGCAATGGACAGCTTCTTGTTGAACTTGTAACGACCTACCTTGGACAGGTCATATCTCTTTGCATCGAAGAACAGGGAATCAATCAGGGAAGTAGCACTATCAACTGTTGGTGGTTCCCCTGGTCTTAATCTCTTGTAGACTTCAAGTAGTCCCTCTTCATGAGTATTGGTATTATCTTTTTCAAGGGTTGCTTTTAAACGCTCATCCTCACCAAAATAGTCAAGAATCTCCTGATCGGAGTTGAATCCCATAGCTCTTGCAAGAACTGTGATTGGCAGCTTTCTTGTCTTGTCTATTCTCACATTCATGACTTCATTGGAATCTGTTTCATACTCCAGCCAAGCACCACGATTCGGAATCACTGTCGCGGAATAAAGCTTCTTTCCGTTCTTGTCTATGCTCTCGTTGTAATACACACCTGGAGACCTGACCAGCTGAGATACGATGACTCTTTCTGCTCCATTGATGATGAAAGTTCCTTGTTCGGTCATCACAGGGAATTCTCCCATGAAAACCTCCTGCTCTTTGATCTCACCGGTCTCGATGTTCTCAAGCCTGATCTTCACCTTCATTGGTGCTGAGTATGTGGCATCTCTTTCCTTGCATTCCTCAATGGAATACTTGATGTTCTCTCGGTCCAGATGGAAACCTATGAATTTCAGAACCAGATTTCCACCATAGTTGGAAATAGGGTTAATGTCGTCAAAAACCTCATCTAAACCTTCACTTAGAAACCAATTGTAGGAATCTAATTGAATCTCAATAAGATTAGGCATATCATAGACGTCCTTAACCCTTCCGAAACTCATTCTCGTCCTCTTTCCTGTTGAAATTGGAACAGGATGTACCATTAGCATTCACCCCTTATATAAACTAAAATAACCAGAAAATGCGCATAGTATCCCTAAGGACCTTGCACTTCTGGATTGTGACCATACGTTGCGATTTCCGCAATTATTTTGCTATTACAAATGCGAAAAATCCCGTTTACTATTCTAACCTATTTTTCTCTCTTTTACAAGAGTACGATTATATATATTATCATAATATTAACATCTGGTCAATGAAAAACTGCAAAATTCACGTCTTTATTCGAGAGAAGCCCCAGATTTTTCCATACTCCACAGACATACACCTGTCTGGTTTAAAGGAGATGAACCTATTCAGAAGAAGCCCTTTCATCGAGCCTGAATCCCTTGAAATATGGATAAAGAAATAAGTTTGAAAATTTCCTTGAAAAATTGAAATAAGCCGTGAAATCTCGGATTTCTCCGGCTTATCTGGAATCTTCGGAATTTGAGAACGGAGCATGCTATCTGATGTAAAACAGCGTAGCTGCGATGGATAAGATGATACCATATTGACACTCCCACAGCTAAAGCAATGGGATTCTTGGGTGATTAAACGCCAGTCTGTTTCCAGTAGGCGAGTATGACCCCAAGCTGAGGGCATGCCA
>RZYZ01000308.1 GCA_009930125.1 Clostridia bacterium
TTTGCCCTTGCATTTGATAAAGAGGGAAACATCACAGGATATGAAATGATCAATCTCAATGATACAGACGGGATCGGCACACAGGTAAGAGATGAAGCATTTGTCAGCTCCGTGGTCGGCAAGACCTCCACCGATGCGTTTGCCACCATTTCCGGTGCCACAGTGAGCTCCAAGGCTGTTGTGGATGGAATCGATGCGGCGAAGGCCATCTACAACGAAGCCATGGGTATCGTGGATGACGGCACAGCAGAGCCAGCAGAACCAGCTGAACCAGCAGTTCAGCCCATCGAGTTCGGCGCCAAGATTCCTCTGCATAGAGAAGTCTCTGAAAGCAAGGCCGGCATCATCACAGATACCGTGGAAGAAGGAGATCTTGTGACCTATACGGTTGAAGTGTCAGGATATGCCAAGCAGGAAGGATACGGTGATACACCGAACATCCTGAAGATCGTCGTAAACAAAGCGGACCAGACCATAGAGAGTGTGGAAGTGCTGGAAGCAAATGATACACCGAACTTAGGCACAAAGATTGAGCATCCGGATTTCCTGGCTCAGTTTGAAGGTCTGTCCTATGCAGATGAAGCGACTGAGGTGGATGCCATCTCAGCAGCGACAGTCTCATCCACATCTGTTGTCAATGCGGTACTTGCCGCCATTGAAGAAAGCAAGTAGGAGGGGAAGAGAATGAATAGATTGGAAAACACAAAAATCGGATTCCTCGGCAATAATCCAGTTCTTGGATTGGCCCTTGGTCTTACCACCGCCCTTGCAGTGACTTCCAGTATGACCAGCGCTCTGGGGATGGGGATCCTCACCTTCGTACTGGTACTGCTGGCAGCGGTTCTAGGCGGACTCGTCAAGATGGCTGCACCCAAGGAAGCGCTACTTCCCGTGAATATCCTGCTGGTTGCATTCCTGGCGAAAATGGGGGAACTTCTGGTTCTCGCTTATGCACCATCCCTTGCCTCCAGTGTGGGAATCTTCCTTCCGCTGCTTGCCGTGAATTCACTGATTCTCTTTGCCACAGGGGCTTTCCAGCCGGAAACTTCCTTCGGGAAGGGACTGGGCGATGCGGCCAAGGCTGGCGCAGCCTATGTTATTGCTCTTCTGGCAGTATCCTTTGTGCGTGAAGTACTGGGAACAGGCGGCATAGCTCTTTCGAATCCACTAAGTGGAGCGGAAATCGCAAGCTTCAGCCTGCTTCCATCAGAATATACACTGAGTCTTTTCACTCAGCCTGCAGGAGCGCTTTTCGCTCTTGCCTTGGTAGCGGCACTCTTTGCTGCGCTGGGTAAAAAAGACGTAGAAATAGGAGGTAAATAGCATGGAAAATTTATTTCCGATTCTTTTAGGTACCATACTGATCAACAATCTGGCACTGACAAAGCTTGTATCCATCGGACAGCTGGCAAACTTCGGTGACAATGAAGATCAGACCCTGACCCTTGGATTGTCTGCAGCAGTCATCATGGCTGTTTCCAGCATTCTGTCCTATGTGGCCTTCACCTTCATTCTGGACCCACTGGGCGTGACCGTCCTGAACCTTCTGGTTTATGTACTGATCGTTCTGCTGGTGACCATGGCGGTGACAGGATTCGTGAAATCCAGAAAGCCTGAAATGCATGCAGCTGTAGGGAAGGTTCTTCCACTTTTAGCGGTGAATTCAGCGATTCTGTATCTCATTCTGGATATGATGAATCAGGGCATGGAATTTTTGCCCATGCTTCTCACATCCATCGGTGCACCCATTGGTCTCCTCTTCGCCTTCATTCTCTATGGAGCGGTGAGAGAAAGACTGGCGGTGTCTGATACACCCAAAGCCTTCAGAGGACTGCCGATTCTGCTCATCTATGCAGCGCTGGCTCTGATGGCGCTGAGCGGCCTGAATGGGATCATCTGATCCTTACCAGTAGTTACATGAAGCAAGGAACCCTACCATCTGAGTGATCAGATGGCAGGGTTCCATTTATTTTGCTTTTCTGCATTGGAATCCAGATGAGAAAGGTCAGAACTTGAGTGAGATTAAAAAAGAGTGAAGCCTGCAACGCGTCCACAGAAAAGAACCGGTTTCTGAAGCTTTTGAACAGACTACTCACAAGGCATCCAATGGAATGTGGATAAGTCTGTGGATAACTACGCCTTTTTGTGGAGAAAATCCTGTTATTATTTAACACATCAAGTTGTACAGAGGTAAATAACAGGAATTCCACAACTTATCCACAGGGGTTTGTGAACAATGTGCATAAGTGAACAATTGTACGGGTAATGTTTCGGGAATATGAAATCGAAGTTAAATCAGAGTAAAGAAAAAACCATCGACGGTCAGTCAATGGTTTTGCTGGAATCATCCACCAGTTCATTC
>RZYZ01000309.1 GCA_009930125.1 Clostridia bacterium
GGTTTGCGTGGCATCGATGATCTCTATGAATGTGTTCATCTTTCCAAAGCTCATCTGTCTCACCTTCCTTAAGAACCATCTCATCATAATCGTGTCTTCTGTCTTTCCTTCGGCCATTTCGATAGCAGCGTTTCTGCCTCTTTCGCTTCTTTTTCACCCAGAGTCTTTTCATTAAACCCGCCACTCCTTTCCCATTCGAAGTAGGAGATGTACGGTTTTCCAGACCTGATCAGAAGCTCTGACATCATTGTTGAAAAAGCCTCCAGTGGAACCATCCCGGCTCTCATAGAAATGGGTGCCCAGCATGATAACCCCTTGCTCCGTTGCTTTTGACATCTCATGGGAAGAATAAAAATTGGTTCCCAGTTGCTGATACCCTTCTGCATAGCTAATGGCTGCGTCAATGAAGCCTTCGATCAAAGCATCGTCCTCTGAATGGGTTAAGATAAGATTTGCTTTTACCTTATCTAGTAGCGCCATGATTTATCACTCGCTTTCCATGAGGCCCGCTGTTTTCAGTTTGAGAAGCAGGGCATTAAAGTCCGTCACAAGTTCAGCAACTTCCGTAGCGGTACTATCCGACTGAGTTAATGCGATAGGTACCACTGGATAGGTTTCTACGTAGAGCTTCCCATCTTCACCAATCTTTGCTGGAACAGTGTCTCCTTCTGTTTTTGCTTCTGCTTTAATGCCACCTAATGCAGTTTCAGTGGCAGCAGTTAACTGAGCACCAGGAAGGCCTGTTACTACAGCACCATCCTTGATTTCAAGTTCTCCACCAATGACGGTTTTCTCACCACCCTGTTCGGTGTAATTCTTCGTATTATATGTCATGGTTTTTCCCTCCTATAAAAGATTAAGGAAGGCAGTGCTTAGACTACCTTCCCTGTTTCATTACTTAGGCTTTCTGCTGAAGCACCTTGATGGCTTCAGGTAAAATCAGTTTTGCATCCAGTCGCTGAGATGCAAGGAAACCTACCTGACCATTTGCTGCATAGAGCTCGTTCAGGCGCTTAAAGGTTCTGCCTTGACGGTCCGCAATCCAGTAGTACTTAAAGTCTCCAAATAGAATGGTCTTCTCCCCTGCTGCTGCCACAGGCATGAACTGTGAGGAAATCACAGGTCGGTTTAGAATCGTATCTGGTGTTCCAGCCTGTACAGATGGTTGCCACAAGTACTGTCCCTGACCATCTTTAAGCTTTCTGATGGCCTTTACTGTGGCATCATTTACAAGGAAGGTCCCGTTCTTTCTGTAAGAAGACTTCAGGCTGTGATAAAGGTCCAGCACTTCATCCATGGTAATGGCTGTTGCACTTGCTGCGGTTACACCAAGACTTGCACCTCCTGTGGTATGAAGAAGTCCTGTTGGTTTGCTGCTTCCATTACCGGTTAAGAATCCTTCTTCCTCGGCAGCACCAATTCGTCTTGCAAATTCTGCAGCAATATAGGCTTCAAGGTCAAAGTAGCTGTCATTAAGAAGCTCATCTGAAACCTTTAGCATGGTTCCAAGTTTATAGGCAGAGAGGGTCACCTGGGTAAAGGCATCATCACTTTCGTTAAAGGCTCCTTCTTCATCCATCCAAGCTGCTGAACCATGACTTGCCACCACAGGGATCTTGCGATCTCCGTGACTGGTGTTAATGACATTGCAGAGATTTCTAAGGACATTGGCTTCCTGAAGCGCCTGTATCAGTTGTACTTCATATTCATCTGGCACAAGGAAACCACCTTCTGAATCGGTACCAATCTGCAGTGCATTTTGGACAGAGGGATTCATCTTGTTTCTCATGGCACCCCAAAAGGCACTCTTATAGGCATCGGATGCTCTGCCTGTTTTTTCCTCGATCATCTTATCAGGTCTGGATGCAAGAGGTTTGCTTGTCATCGCGGAAAGCTCTCTGTCCATAGCGTCCTGATGCTCAAGGCGCTCGATTTCCTTACCAAGGTTCATGACCTCATCTTCCATCTTTTCATAGACGGTATTGTCTTCTGGTTTGATCAGACCATTTTCCTGACGGTGGTCGTCTAAAAATGTCTTGGCCTGCTCCCAAACCTTTGCTCTTTTTTCTCTCAGTTCTTGAATTCTACTCATGTGTATTACCTCCAATTTTTAATAAGCTCCAGCCGTCTTTCCAGCTGGGCAATAGGAATCTGGTTAACTGCAGTTACGGGTTCTTGTTTGAGCGCTTCCTCAGGCTCTTTTACTTCCTCTACCTCACTGGCTCTCAGGTATTTCATCCTTGCCTGAATGCCAGGGAGCTTGTTCCTTAAAGCATTGGTCACTGTCATCTGGTCAAAGATAAAGCCACCGGAACCTTCATCTGCCGGCTCTGATTCGTAGAGAATCTTGTC
>RZYZ01000310.1 GCA_009930125.1 Clostridia bacterium
AGCAGCTGATTTCAGGACTTGCCCAGGGCTCAGTGAAAGGTTAAAGAATAAATAGTGGAGGTAGAATGAAATGAAAGTAACATTACAGAATATAGGTAAAAAATACGAAGGACGTGAAGAATTCACCCTGAGAAACATCGACCTGGAAATCGAAGACAAGGATTTCTGCGTCATCCTGGGACCTTCAGGCTGCGGGAAGACCACGCTACTGAGAATGATCGCAGGGCTTAACTCCATCACGGAAGGCGACCTGCTCTTCAACGATAAGAGAATGAACAAGGTTCCTTCCAAGGATCGTGACATCGCCATGGTTTTCCAGAGCTATGCGCTGTATCCCCATATGACCGTTTATGACAACATGGCCTTTTCTCTTACCATGAGAAAGGAAAGGAAGAGTGTCATCGACAAAGCAGTCCGTGAGGCGGCGGAGCTTCTGCAGATCACAAACTATCTGCACTCCAAGCCTTCAGACATCTCCGGCGGACAGCGTCAGAGAGTAGCCCTGGGCCGTGCCATGGTGAGAAGACCCAAGGTCTTCTTAATGGATGAGCCTCTGTCCAATCTGGATGCCAAGCTTCGTGAACATATGAGAGTGGAACTGGTAAGGCTTCATAAGCAGCTGGGCACCACATCCATCTATGTCACCCATGATCAGACGGAAGCCATGACCATGGCCACAAAAATCGTTCTGATGAATGAAGGGAAGATCCAGCAGGCCGGAAAGCCTGAAGAGTTCTACAATCAGCCAGCCAATCTTTTCGTGGCCAGATTCATCGGATCCCCCACCATGAATATCTTTGAAGGGGAGATCAAAAACGGTAGCTTCCAGTCCACGGACGGATTCATCAAAGCTTCCCCATCCGAGGCAGACAGGAAAGCCGTGGAAGCCTATGAAGGGAAGAAAGTGTCTTTAGGCATCCGTTCCGAGCGTTTCCTCACAGAACCCTCAGAAGAGAATGTGGAAGTGGAAATCGACGTCATGGAAATGCTGGGTAAGGAAAAGATTTTATACACACAGCTTCCATCGGGACAGGAAATCATCATTTCCGTACCAGGACATCTGGATTTCAAAGAGAACACCAGAAGCAAGTTCGGTATCGATCAGGGTTCCCTGCACTTCTTTGATACAGAAACCGGCATGAGAATCAACTAATAGACGCAGAACAGGAAGGAGCGCAAAGCCTTGAGAAAATCGAATCAGACAACAGTGAAAGACGTAGCCCTGAAGGCGAAAGTATCCCCATCCACAGTTTCCAGGGTGATTTCAAACAATCCCAAGATCAGCGAAGAAACCAGAGTGAGAGTGCTGAAGATCATGGATGAGATGGGGTATTATCCCAATGCCATCGCCCGTTCTCTGGCCTCTCGCAAAACAGGAACCGTGGGCGTGATTCTGCCTTCAAGGTCGGAAGATCTTCTCCTGAATCCGTTCTTCCCGGAAGCCCTCAGAGGGATTCTGAAAGGGGCGGCAGCGGCTTCCTATGATGTGCTGCTCTCCAGCAGCACGGAATCCAAGAGTGAACTGGAAATCGTCAAGACCTTTATCCGAAGCTCCAAGGTGGATGGCATCATCCTCATGAGCAGTAAGGTCAATGACGAGACCCAGGAATACTTAAACAGCATCGATTTTCCTTTCTCCCTCATAGGTTCGCCCTATGACAACAAGGAGAAGGTCAATCATGTGGACAACGACAACTATATGGCAGCGTATGAAATCACCACCTACCTCAGCATGATCGGCAGAAAGCGCATTGCGCTCATCGCCGGTGAGGACAATCAGATGGTGACCATGAAGAGAATAGAAGGCTACAAGAAAGCCCTTATGGAGAGCAATCTGACCTTTGATGAAAAGCTTCTGTTCACGGGGAAATTTGATGAGGAAACCGGATACACCTACGGAGTGGCCATTCTGAATCTGGAGCCCATGCCTGATGCCATCATCATCACAGACGATCTCATCGCCTTTGGTGCCACCAAGGTATTCAAAGGGGCGGGCATAGCCATTCCCAGGGATCTGGCCATTGCCAGCTTCAACAACAGCATTCTCTCCAGATACTCCGACATTCCCCTGACCAGCGTGGAGATCAATTCCTTTGATCTGGGATACTACTCTGTAGATCTTCTGGTCAAAGCCATCAATGAAGGGGTGAAAGGAAGAAAACTCATCATTCCTTACGACATCGTGAAAAGAGCGTCCACAGAGGGAGAAGAGTAGAAGAAATCCATAAGGTGTCATAGTAGCTTTACTATGGCACCTTTTCTGACAGAAAAGATGCCTGGAGCAAAGGTTCAGGCATCCATGAGGAGGAAAAAGAGACATGATCAATATCCATGCACTTCATC
>RZYZ01000054.1 GCA_009930125.1 Clostridia bacterium
GGGTTGGTGTCATGAACGCACGGAGCATACTGGACAGTCCGAAGATTCCACCGATGAATGCACCAATCATGGGACCTTCAATGATGGCACCGATGATGACGGGCACATGCATAATGGTCGGATTGATGGGCAGTATGGGAATGAATCCCAGTGGGGTCAGTGACAGAAAGATCGAGATACCGGACAGTAGACCCACAACGGCCAGTTGTCTGGTTTTGAAAGTGGTCCTTCTTTTTTGTTTTTGCATAAGTTTTCCTCCGTTCTTATTCCTTTTTGGGATATAATTCGGAACCTCATAAGGGTTTGAATTAAGTTCAGTTTCCATGGGAATACTGACTAAGCCTATTTTAGCACTATTCCATTAAAAGTAAATAGAAAATCAGTGAATACAATATGAAAGGCGAAAAAGGCGAAAAATGAAGCTTGTTTGAACAATCTGAAATCGCGGATATTCTGCTGCCGGCTATGTTAAAATAGATACTAAGAGATATTGAAAAGTTAGCTTATTAATTACGAAGGGGTGACTCTGAAAATGAAAGTGGTAATCATCGGAGCAGTTGCAGCTGGACTGAGTGCTGCATACAGCATAAAGAAAAATGTTTCCGGCGCGGAAATCACCGTGCTTGAAAAAGGACAAGACATCTCCTATGGAGCCTGCGGATTTCCGTATTACATTGAAGGGCTCATAGAGGAAGAGAAGAAGCTTATTGCGAGGGACAAGGAAAGGGTTCTGGCTGATGGAATTGATCTGAGACTCTTCAGTGAAGCCATTGATGTGGATTTTCAGAATAAATCGGTGAAGGTCAGGAATCTTTCCAACAAAAATGAATACAATCTGAAATATGATAAGCTGGTCATTGCTGTGGGAGCCAGAAGCAATCATCTGGATATCTTTTCCGATATGAAAGGTGTATTCCCTTTAAATACGCTGAAACATGCCAATGCCATAAAGGAATACATGGAGAAAAGCGCACCGGAGAGAGCGATTATTCTGGGCGGGGGAAACAAAGGCCTTGAACTGCTGGAAACCATGACCCTGAGAGCCGTGGATACACAGGTCATTGAATATATGCCAGATGTCATGAACATCTACGATCCTGATCTGTCTAAGCTTCTCCTCAAAGAACTGCGTGGAGAAGGTCATAAAATCAACACCAGTGAAAAAGCACTGGATGCTGTGGCAGATGAGAAGGGCTTCATCTCAAAAGTGATCACAGACAAAGGGGAATATCCCACTGATATGGTTATTGAAACCATAGGACTGAAGCCGAACACGGAGTTCCTTGCCGGAAAAGGCCTCAAGATGGAACGAGGTGCGATTCTGACGGACCTCTATGGCAGAACCAATATAGAGGATGTCTATGCCGGCGGTGATTGTGCCATGATCTACAATCACATCGAAGAGAAGTACAATTATCTTCCACTCGGCACCAATGCCAATAAAACAGGGAAACTCATCGGTCTTGCCATGGCCGGTAAAGAACCCCCATTCAAGGGCGTTCAGGCAAGCTCCATGATGAAGACTTTTGAATTCGAAATGGCCATGACCGGGCTAACAGATCAGAGAGCGAAGTTTTTAGGACTGGACTTTGACAGCGTCCTGGTCCGCACACGGAATAAATCAGGCTATTATCCCGGTGGCACTGAACTCTACATTAAGCTCACCTATCTGAAGAAGGATGGAAAAATCATCGGAGCACAGATCTTCGGACGAGAAGGAAGCGCTCTGCGCATACAGGGGCTTGTCACAGCCGTTTATGCCGGACTCGACCTCTATGATCTGGCGTATATGGACTTCGGCTATATACCACCTCTGAACAGCGTATGGGACTCCATCAACGTTGCAGCAAGAAAAGCCCTGTCCAAGTATGAACGAGAGAAGGAATAAATCTATGACTGACAATAAAAACGGCAGAGAACATGAGTTGACGAAATATGAGGCAGAAGAACTGCTCAAAGAGATGCAATCATTCTTTCACACAAGAAAGACCATGAACCTTCATTTCAGAAAGCAGATGCTGAGAAAACTAAAATCCACCATCAAAAAATATGAAGCGGATGTGCAGGATGCGCTTTACAAGGACCTGAGAAAATCGGAAGCGGAGTCCTATATCACAGAGATCGGACTTCTTTATCAGAGCATTGATTACTTCATCAGAAACCTAGAAAGATTTTCCAGAAGGAAAATGGTGAAAAGACATACCGCAAGTATCCTGTCCCAGGGATATCTCTATAAGGAACCCTATGGCACCGTACTGATCATCTCCGCATTCAATTATCCTTTTCAGCTGCTCATGGAGCCGCTCATCGGAGCCGTTGCAGCCGGAAACAATGCTGTGATCAAACCTTCGGAGCAGGCTGTCTATACGGAAGCGGTCATCGAGAAAATCATAAAGGAAGCTTTTCCTGCCACCATGGTTCAGGTTGTCAAAGGGGGAAAAGATACGGTGACAAGTCTCACCACATCTGATTTCGATTATATCTTTTTCACGGGAAGTGTATCCACAGGACGGATCATCATGGGCAACGCTTCCAGAAACCTCACCCCGGTGACGCTGGAGCTGGGTGGAAAAAGTCCGGTCATTGTGATGAAACGGGCAAACATTAAGAACGCCGCAAGAAAGATCGTCTATGGCAAGTTTCTCAATGCAGGGCAGACCTGCATCGCACCGGATTACGTGCTGGCCCATGAGGATGTCATAGAAGAACTTGTGAGGGAGATGAAGCGCTATCTGCGGATATTCTATAGAGGAGACCCCAGAACATCCAAAGACTATTCGAGAATCATCAGCAAGAAAGCGCTGAAAAGACTTTCTGATATCCTGGAAGAAGACAAGGAGTATGTCATTCACGGCGGTGATGTTGACCCCATAGAAAACTATATGGCACCAACCCTGCTGGTGAAAAACGATATGAATCTGAGGTCCATGGAAGAGGAGATTTTCGGTCCGATTTTACCCATCATCCGGTATCAGGACATCAACAAGACGCTGGATGAGATTCAGCCTCTGGGAAAGCCGCTGGCTTTCTATGTATTCACCGAAGATCGGGTACTTGCGGAGAAAGTCCTGAAAAGAGTCTCCTTTGGAGGAGGATGCATCAATGATGTGCTCTTCCATATCTCCTCACCCTACCTTACGTTCGGAGGAGTAGGGAACTCGGGAATCGGCAGATATCATGGAAGATATTCCTTTGATACATTCAGTCACGAAAAAGCTGTGCTGAAATCCTCCAGTTACCTGAATATGAGGATCAATGAGCCTCCCATCACAAACCTGAAGGAAACACTTATAAGGAAAATCCTGAAATAAGAAGAAGCTGTGTGGAAACGCACAGCTTTTGCTATAATAGGATGTATGACGGCTGTTAGGATGTGAAGAAATGGAACCTCAAAGAATACTGAAAAAATATTTCGGGCTGAATTCCTTTAAGAAGGAACAGATCTCAATCATCAAGGAAATCCTGAGCGGAAGAGATGTCATAGGAATACTTCCTACAGGATACGGAAAATCCCTATGCTACCAGGTTCCTTCCATGATGATGAAAGGGCCTACTCTTGTCATCTCTCCACTGATCTCCCTGATGAAAGATCAGGTTGATGCGCTGAAAGATCGAGGGATTCCCGCAACCTACATCAATTCCTCCCTCTCCCTTGATGAATCCAACCAGCGGAAGAGGAATATCCGAAAAGGCAAGTACAAACTGATCTATGTGTCCCCGGAATCTCTTAGACTGAAGAGGTTCACGGATCTTCTTCGAGACATCGGCCTGGTCCAGATTGCTGTGGACGAGGCCCATTGCATCAGCATCTGGGGACATGATTTCAGACCTTCCTATCTGACCATTCATGATTTCATCCAGACTCTTGAGAAGAGACCTGTGATCACAGCATTTACGGCTACTGCAACAGAAGCTGTGAGAAAGGATATTGTGGAATTGCTCCATCTTGAAGAGGCTTTCAGCATCACCGGGAATCTTAATCGCGATAATATCTATTTCGGTGTGAAAAGACCTGAGGATGAGAAGGAAGAACTGCTGAATCAGGTCCGTAAGAGAAAAGGTCAGCAGGGCATCATCTACTGCCAGAGAAAGAAGGAAGCGGAAAGTGTGCGGGATCTTCTCGAGCGAGAAGGACACAGAGCAGGACTTTATCATGGGGGTATGGAAGATGCAGAGAGAAGAAAGGTGCAGGAGGATTTCTCCTTTGACCGCATCCATATCGTTGTAGCCACCAGCGCCTTTGGTATGGGGATCGACAAGTCCAATGTACGCTATGTGATCCATCTCGGCATCCCCAAGAACATTGAATCGTTCTATCAGGAAGCCGGCAGAGCAGGTAGAGACCAGAGCTACAGTGAAAGCATTCTGATCTACAGACATCGTGACATGGCAAAGCAGAAGAGACTCCTTCAGATTTCAGACCTGACTAAGGAGAGATATGAGATTGAAAGGGATAAGCTTGCTGTCATGGACCAGTACGGAACCACGAGGCACTGCCTGCGCTCTTTTGTGCTCAATTACTTCAAGGGTATCCCACCGGAAACATCCGAAGAAAACTGCGGCAACTGCAGCAACTGCATTGAAGAGGGGCACATCAATCTGTCCCTTCTCGGCAGAAAGGTTGTCGCTGCCATTAAGATTCTGGGAGAAGCGTCGGAAGGATATGTTGTCTATGATTTTCTTCTTGGCAGAAGATCAAGAGAGCTGGAAAAGCGGGGTTATTGTAATCATCCGCTCTTTGGCAGTCTGAAAAACCATAGAAAGTACTATCTGGATAAACTATTGTCCCTTCTTCTTAGAGAACAGTACATTCTGGCAGAAGGAGAAAAGCTGAGCATCACGGAAAAGGGAAATCAGCTGCTCCATGGGGAGGAAGAATTCCTTGTTCTCCGGGAAGAAGGAGAAGAGAAGCAGGATTACCATGAAGAACTCCTTCTCAGACTGAAAAGCATCCGCCGTGAAATGTCCAGAATGGAGGGAATCGCACCCTATATCATTTTCCATGATGAGACACTACGGGATATCGCCAGAAGAATTCCTTTGACGAAGAGAGAATTCATGGAAGTAAGAGGTGTAGGTAAGACAAAGGCCATGAAGTATGGGGAGGCTTTCCTGGATGAAATCAGGAAGTATGGAGACGCTCAGGGAAGACTGGAAGAGATCAGGAAAGAGATCCAGAAAGACCCGGAACACACCACAGACCAGTGGGATACCTTTGCGCTTCATAAAGAAGGGAAATCCGTGGAGGAGATGGCAGCCATTCTTGGCATTGTCCCGGGCACAGTGGTTGATCGCCTCATCAGAGAACATGAAAAGGGGAGAGACGTGAATCTCGATGCACTCTACAGAAGTCATCTGGAGCATCAGATTCTTCATTCCGTTCAGAAACTAGGTACGGAAAAGATGAGACCTGTCAAAGAGGATCTGAAAAAGGACGGGATTGAGGTGGACTATATTGACATCAAAATGATCTTCTATAAGCACTATGGAATCCGAAAAAAATAAGAAACGCAAAAGAGGTATGCCTGAAATCTCAGGCATACCTCTTTATCAAGGTTATTAGGAAGAACAGATTTAGCATTCCTGGAACTTGTATCCTTTTCCCCATACGGTTTTCACGAGACACCGGTAGGGTCCCAGTTTTCGCCTCAAAGACTTGATATGCGTATCAATGGTTCTGGAGTCCCCTAAAAAAGAGTATCCCCATACAGCGCGTATCAGCTCATTTCTCGACAGCGTCATACACGAGTGCAGTTTAAGATACACCAGTAGATCATACTCCATGGGCGTAAGTGTAAGGACTTCATTTCGAATCAGCACCTGTTTATTTCTGTAATCAATGGTGATCTCTTTATACTGATAGGTATCATCAAGGTCCATGGAGAACAGAGCAAGACTCTCTAAAAATTCCGTGGTGATTTCATGGGATTTCATGGTGAATCCCGTATAGTTCACATTCTCCAGTCTGCTGAGATGTCTGTCATTGATATGGTCGCTGAAGAGAAAGACTTTGGTCTGATTGTTTCTATTTAAACTTTTATCTAATTCATTTTTATGGTTCTTATAATAGTCATCATGGATAATCAAGGTATGAATAGTTTCCTCTATGAGATCAAGGGTATGCACTAGGGAGTCGGAAATCAATAATTCCAGATCATTTTCCGATGATGCAACCTCAGCCATGATGCCTTCTTTTTCAAATCCTGCTAGGAGTATCTTATGCATCTCGTTCACCTCATATCCAATAGTAACACTTACTTTTAAAGTAGATTTAAAGAATTCACTGAAAAAACTTAAATTAAGGAAATCTTAATAACCTGAGACGGATGCATAAATAGTGACTATTGACTTCAAGTTAAATCATAGCTGTGATATAATAGAATGGAATAAGAAGAGAAAAACAGAGGAGGTAAGCAGATGAAAGTTTGTAAGATACTTGCCGTTTCCGCGGTATCCATGGCAGTAGGGGCATTGATTTATAAGGTGGTTTCCGATCATAAGGATGAAATTGATTCGTTTGTGAATGAGTACGGTGAATTTATCGAAGATGATCTTCTGGAAGAAGACCTGGTTGAACCGGAACTGTTAATCGAAGAATAAACGTAAAAAACGGCGGTAATCATACCGCCGTTTTTTCATGGATTCATCTATTTTTTCTGATGAATTATTAAACTATACTTTAATACTTGTCGAAGTATATAGGCACTCTTTAAAACTAATAAATGGAATTTGGATTAAGCTTCTGTATAGGAACTGTTCTTCTGAAGGTACTCCTCGATTTTCTGATCATAGGCTGTTATCAGGCTCTTCACTAAGTCATGCTCTGAAGAGTTCAGCTGAATATCATCAATGAATGAAATCGGCAGAATCTTAGGCGATGTGCCGCTGATAA
The DNA here is from genome assembly GCA_009930125.1 of Clostridia bacterium. Taxonomy (GTDB): domain Bacteria; phylum Bacillota; class Clostridia; order Clostridiales; family Clostridiaceae; genus Proteiniclasticum. Next base: position 6,893 of record RZYZ01000054.1, read on the forward strand.
AGGCTGCCTCCACTTGAGGGAGATCTGCGATCTGAACGGTTTTTTCAGCCGCGCTGATCTTCATTTCTTTGGCGATATCAAGAATTCTTTTTCTTGTTACGCCACCGAGCACATCTTTCAGCGGTGGTGTCACAAGGGTCTCATTCAGCACAAAAAACACATTCGATTTTGATCCTTCCGTGATTTCATGGTCTGAATTCACCAGCAGCGCTTCGTATAGGCCGCTTTCTTCTATGAACGCCGTCACTTTCGCCTTGTAGTTCGGATCGATGACCTTCGCATTGGGGTTCTTCCGTTCCATCTCTATGGTACCCGTTCTGATTCCACTGAGATAACTTGCTTTTTCAGGGTAGAAGTGGGGGATGAAGTACATATAGGAATGGATGGCAGGGCCATCATTAACGAGAATCTTCACATTCCCGTCTTTTATCCTGTTTTTTCTGGCAAGAAGGTGGATCAGATTTCTGATTTCCTCCTTTGATTTTCTGAAATCAAGCTTCAGAATCTCCAGGGACTGCGTCATTCTTTCCAGGTGATCCTCCAGAAACAAAGGTGTACCATTTATGATTCGGATGACTTCATAGACATTCCTATCACTGAGCGTGTAGCTTAAATCTCCGACGCTCACCAGTCTGTTATCCATTGTCACATAGTTTCCGCGTATTTTATCCACAATTACCTCCAATAAAGAACCGGATATTTCGGGTTTTTCTTTTTATAGTTGATCAGGTATGGTTTTCCTACTAAAGCAAGAAGAGGCTCATCGCTCATGGAGTCAGAAAACATGTAGGACTCCTTGAAATCTATTTTTTCCTTGTCAAAGATCTCAAAGAGTCTTCTGACTTTTTCTTCTCCCTTGTTGTTTTCTCCATCCATGATGGAGGCGAAGGTCCCGTTCTTCACGAGAAATCTCGTTCCCATGACATAGTCCGCATCGAAAATCTCTTTCAGCTTGAGAATATAGAATTCAGGGGAAGCGGAGGTCAGGACAATGGTATATCCCTTATCCTTCAGCTCTTTCACTTTCCGGATTCCATCCTCATAGAGAAAGTGTTTCAGTTCATCTTCGATGAAATCATCCGTGAGCTGGTCCACTGTTTTCATGGGCAGATCCTTCAGAAAAGCCAGAAAAAGTTCTTTGGTCCGTTTCTCCTTATTGATGCCCAGCTGATAGAGGAGACCGCTGCTGATGGCTCTTGGCAGATGGCGAAGAAGAGAGGGTTTCTTCTTGACAAGATACGCATAAAAAGCGATCAGGGTTTCTTTTTTTGTCAGGGTAAAATCCACATCGAAAAGTGCTAATTTTTTCATATTCCTCCTACAAAAAAACCTTGAGAAAAATCCCAAGGTTTTCGTCGCTTCGTATTAATACTTCTACTGCAGCTCGTCCGTTTCTGAAAGAGCCTCGTATGCCTCGGATACAGTGTTGAATTCTTCTTCTGATAGGAAGACCAGTTCTCCTTCTTCACCAGCAACTCTTAAAGGAGTCACGGTTTCATCCCCGTTCATTACAAGAATATAAACCTCACCATCAAGCTCGAATTCGTCTACAATAGGATATTCCTCTGTTGTTCCGTCTTCGTTTTCGAAAGTCACCATATGTGCATGATCATGGTCATGATCATGGTCGTGATGGTGATGATCGTGATCGTCGTGGTCATGTCCGCAGTTGCAGCTGTGCTCTTCACCTGAACAGCAGGACTCTTCCTTTTCATGATGTCCGCCACCGCAGCATCCTTCATTGTCGTGACCGCCGCAGCAGCCCTTTACTTCTTCTGTATTTTCATTTATTGAATTTGTCATTGTATTCCTCCATTTATGTTAATCAACTTATTCTATCACAAATAACGAAGCAGATAAATCAAATTTACAATAAGTTTCCTTTAGCGATTGATTACACTGGAAATCGGTGGAATAACCTGCTTCTTCCTTGAAAGAATGCCAGGGATATAAACCGAGTTCTCCTTCATCTGCACATCAAAGGCCTTATTGATGACATCTTTCTGTTTTCCCACTGCGATGAGTTCAGATCCTTCTCTGTAGATGTCGGTGACGATCAGAAGCTGAAGGTCGAATCCTTCGTGTTCTGTCATCTCTTCCATGGTTTCAATGATGATGTCCTTCAGTTCGTCAATGGTGTCCGAGTCCATGGTGTATACCTGAGATACACCGATTCTGCTGCTGTCGTAGGTGAACACCTTGAAATCCTGCTTGAGAATTTCCTGAGGACTCTTTCCCGCAAGAGAAGTGCCATATTTGAACATCTCCAGCGCGAATTCCTCCACATCGATGTCGGCAATCTGTGCAAGCCTCTGCAGAACGAGTCTGTCCACGTTGGTGGAAGTAGGGGACTTGAAAAGCAGCGTATCGGATATGATCGCCGCGGCAAGAAGACCTGCGGTTTTCTTGGAAGGGCGGATACCATTTTCAAAGAAAATATTGGCCACAATAGTAGAGGTGCTGCCCACCGGTTCATTTCGGAAGAAGATCGGCGTGGATGTGGCTACATCAGCTACTCTATGGTGATCGATGATTTCCAGAATCTCGGCTTCATTGAGTCCTTTGACGGACTGACCTTTCTCATTATGATCCACCAGAATGACTTTCTTCTTCTTACCTGAAATCAGGTGGAATCTTGAGATGGTGCCTACCACCTTGTTTTCCTCACTGACCACAGGGTAGCTTCTGAACCTTGTCTCTGCCATGGTGTTTCTGATGTCTCCGATATAATCATCAGAGGAAAAGTACATGATGTTTTCCTTGGTCATGACATAATTCACCGGCACGGACTGTGAAATCAGTCTGGAGGTGGTATAGGTGTCATAAGGTGTATTGATGACGGTTACCCGGTTTTCCTTTGCTTTTTCAAGAAGATCCTCATCCATATCACCAGAGCCGGTGATGATGATCAGGGAAACTTTTCTTTCCACAGCGCCTTCCAGAGAGTCTCTTCTATTGCCGGTGATGACGATATCGCCTTCTTCGATGGTCTTGTTCACTTCATCGGGTGAAGCGGACAGGGCATAAATTTTACCATAGAAATGCTTGCGGTCCTTGTCCAGGTGAAGCAGCTGTCCGGTCAAGGTATCCAGCAGATTGTTCACTGTGACTTTGGATTTTCCGAGAATCATATTGTCCCAGACATCCATATAACTTTCCGTCACATTGGAAACCGATACGATACCGTTCAGTGTCTCATTTTCATCCACCACCGGGATGCTCTTGACATTGTTCATGCGCATGATGTTCCATGCCATCTTCAATGTGATTTCCGAAGAAATCGGAGCGATTTTATCGATATTCAGATCGCTGATCTGGAGTCTCACATCTTCGATATACTCCGGTGGTTCCACACCGAAATAGGCAAGAATGAAATAGGTTTCCCGGTTGATTTCTCCCAATCTGACCGGTACATAGTGGTCCGAACCTGTTTTATTCTTGTACTCCGCATAGGCCAGCGCAGCGCAGATGGAATCTGAATCAGGATTTTTATGACCAGTGATATAGACGGTGTCCTTCATGTTTACCTCCACTTATCCATATGACATCTCACATATCCATGGATGATCGTTTATTATCATTATAATACTTGATAAGAAAGAAGCCTGCAACCGCTGTGCAGACTTCCGCGATGTTATTTTCTTTTGTACTGGACCTGTCTTTTAGGCATTGGCGCATCAATCTTGAACAGATCTCTTCTTGTGGTGACATTTCGGATGTTTTTGATTTCCAGAACATCACTGTTGTCAGCGCCTTTTTTGCCCTTCAGCGCCTGAAGAAGAATCACGTTGCCCTGATTCACTGCAATGAAATCAGGCTTCTTGAACCATCTTTTGGCCTTATATACGCTTCTGACCACATTTTTGGATCCGTCCGGCTTCAGAATGATGGTCGCCTTCAGCACATTGAAAATCCAAAGGTATTTTTTCTCTTCCACTTTTACTGAAAGAACCGTTCCATAAGCCTGGGTGATTCGGTCCCCATATTTCTTCATATAATTATCTGCATAGTACTTCTGTAATTTATCCTTAAACCCCATTATTGAAAACTCCTTTATCCTATGATTGCTACAGTATATTATAACATAAACCCGAAAAAAGTATATTAGAATATCCTTGTGTTTTCAAGGATTTATTGAAAATTTAATATAAGGAAGCTTTTTTCCCGAGTTTGACAGTTGCAAGAAGCATAAACAGCTAGAAATACCTTAATACAAGGGTTCTAGCTGTTTTGTTGCATTTTATTCTTGTTGTACACA
>RZYZ01000311.1 GCA_009930125.1 Clostridia bacterium
GGATTTTTCATTCTTCGCCAGGGTCTTCCTGCGATCTTCGATGAGCTGATAAAGCATTTTGATTTCACCGGAAATCGATTCGCTCCGTTCTCTCTTCTGGTAGAATGCTTCCTTCAGTTCGGTTTCTCCTGCCTTTTTCTCTTCCATGGCAAGTTCCAGCTGATCTCTGGATGTGGTCGCTTCAGACCTTCTGCTTTCGATCTCACTATAATTTCTGGAGACACGCGTCAGTTTTTCATCCAGCGATGCCTTTTCAGTTTCAAACTCCTCCAGATCCGACAGGATGAGCGAAATGAGAATCTCTCTCTGCTCCTTGCTGAGCACAAGAAACTTTTCCGCTTTCTCCTTTTCTTTCTGAAGGGGGCCGATTCTCTCCTCGTAGGTGTTGAGAATGTCATTGACACGCAGAAGATTCTGCTCCGTGTTGACCATTTTCTTTTCTGACTCTTCTTTTCTCGATTTATATTTTACAATCCCCGCCGCTTCTTCCAGAAGCGCGCGACGATCGTCCATTTTCCCGCTTAGGATGGCTTCGATTTTCCCCTGCCCGATGAGGGAATATCCCTCTTTTCCGATACCTGTATCCATGAAAAGCTCATGGATATCTTTCAGCCTGCAGGTCGTGTTGTTGATGAGATACTCACTCTCTCCTGACCGGAAAAGCTTTCTCGTGACGCTGACCTCCGAATAGGGTACAGGCAGTTTCTTTTCGCTGTTATCCAGCAGCAGCGTCACTTCAGCAAACCCCAGGGGCTTTCTGAAATCCGTTCCAGCAAAGATGACATCCTCCATTTTCCCTCCACGAAGAGATTTCACCTTCTGCTCCCCAAGTACCCATCTGACTGCATCGGATATGTTGGACTTGCCGGATCCGTTGGGACCCACCACCGCTGTGATTCCGTTGTTGAAATCCAGGAGCGTTCTGTCAGCAAAGGATTTGAATCCTCTTATTTCAATGGACTTAAGATACATTACAAAACACCCCTTTCATGATATGGTCTGATTTCAATGATATTCTTACATTTATCCGGTACAACCTTCACATGCACTTTCTTTTCTTCAAGAAGCGGTCTGAAATATCTTTTTCCACCTGCATAGAGTCTGGAGAGATCTTTTTCTCCGATGACCACTTCCATTTCTTCATACATCGTCTCCGAAATGCGCTTTGTAAGAAGATAGGATTCCGCCAGCTCTCGAATGGACGGGTGGAAAGGCCCGGCTATGACGTCCGCATTTTCATTGATTTCCTCTGTGGGCTGCAGTCCTATTCTGATGACCCGGATGTCGTTCTTTTCATATTCCTGCATCATCAGCGCAGCGATCTCAACGGCTTCATCCAGTCCATAAGGTTTGTAGTCCCCCCTTAGGAATGCCTCTTCCATTTCTGTGTCTTTTATGACCAATGCCGGATAGATCCGAACAAGATCCGGTTTCATGGCGATGCTTTCCTGAAGAGAAAGAAAGTCCTTTTCTCTGGTGTCTCCTGGAAGACCAATCATGAGCTGATGGCCTAAGGTCATCCCGAACTCTCTGATCAGTCTCGAAGCCTGATATACAGCCTTTTTATCATACCCTCTTCTGGATCGTTTCAGCACATCCTCATCCATGGACTGCACCCCCAGCTCCACAATGTCCACGCCATAGCTTTTCAGGTGATCCATGATGGGCAGATTGATGTAGTCCGGACGGGTGGAGAGCCTGATGAAGTCTATGCAACCATCTGATTTCGCTTTCTTCGCAGCCGCGAGCAGCTCCTTCTGTTTCTTCAGATTGATGGCTGTAAAGGTGCCTCCGAAAAAAGAAACCTCGACAGTCGATTGACTTCTGTCTATGGTTTCAAGATAACGCTCTATGGTTTCTCGCACAGATTCACCGGTTATTTGATCGTACTCCGCCCGAAGCTGTCCCGTGATCTTTGCCTGGTTACAGAACACACAGTCATGAGGACATCCCACATGGGGTATGAATATGGGGATGATCCGATGCTTACTCATGGGTATCCTCAGCTTTCACATATTTCCCCAGAGCATCTTTCGCTGCCAGCTGCTCTGATTCCTTCTTGGAAAATCCTTCTCCTTTTCCCATGGTGATGCTGTCTATGACGACTTTGGAATAGAATTTTCTTCTATGAGGCGGTCCTTCGTATCGGATCAGTTCATAGCGGATATCAATTTCTCCGTTCTCCTGGAGAATCTCCTGAAGACTGGTCTTATAATCCAGAACGATCTCATTTCTGTCTGCCATGTCAATGATCTCCATGAAACTCTTCACGACAAACTTCTTTGCAGTTTCCATCCCCTGATCCAGGTATACCGCC
>RZYZ01000312.1 GCA_009930125.1 Clostridia bacterium
TCGGCTTCTACAGGAGCTGGAAAAGGTGGCGAAAGAGGAGAAGTGCAGTATGATCCATCTGGATACCTTCGATTTTCAGACGAAGGGATTCTACGAAAAGAACGGCTTTGAAGTTTTCGGGACATTGGAGAATTGTCCGCCAGGTCATGCCAGATACTATATGAAGAAGGAGATCTGACAGTCTGAGAAGACAGAAACCAGAAAAGGAAGAGGATGCGAAAGCATGCTCTCTTTTTATTGAGAGCGTGCCCAGCAAGCCGTTAATTGCTAACTGGTGAAAGTCCAGTCTGAGTAAATACCAAGATGCTCAGTAGCTATCAGGCAACTGGTGGAGAGATCCTAAGGTTGAAGCCCTGTGATAAAGTACCGACTTCATGTCGGGCGAGCAAACCAGCAGGTTGTAACATCAAGTGAATTCTGCAGCTTCGTCAAAAATCACCGCGAATGCGGACAAGGAGAAGCCGAACCTCTTTGCGTTGGGTGAAGGCCATGGACGGTGCCATGAACTTGGAAGTCAGCACCAAAGAATCTCCCGGAGTATGGGAAGCGACATGCTGGGAAAGTAATTAAAGGAACTGGGGAGACCCTCCCCGTCACGACCGCACGGTCGTAGAGTGGAACCCTATAAGGCGAAGCCGAAATGGGAACCTGACGGAAGGGAGTCAGAGGGGAACATAGTACCTATGAACATCCGGACAGCATAACCGGATGGAGGGAAGGTTCCCTGCTATACATCAAGAGTTGGAAAGGAGCGAACTAACACATGAATGTCAAAAATAAGACTAATGCCGTGTTGAAACAAAGAGCGGAACGCTTCTCGACAACGCTATATCATTGTGCCAAGGCGAACCCTAAGCGGAAATTCCATGCCTTGTACGACAAAATCTACCGGCCCGACATCCTGAAGACCGCATGGCTCAAAGTGAAGAGCAACAACGGAAGTGCCGGAATCGATGGAGTCACCATCGATAGAATAGTGAATGAAATCGGTGAAAGTCAGTTCCTGAACGAACTGTACAGAAAACTGAAGACGCAGACCTACAGACCACTGCCAGTCAGAAGAGTCTGGATTCCCAAAGCCAACTCTGAAAAGATGAGACCTTTAGGGATACCGACTGTAGAAGACAGAGTGGTGCAGCAGGCTGTAAAGTTTGTTATTGAACCCATATTCGAGACCACATTCAAGGACTCATCCTATGGATTCAGACCGAAGAGAAGTGCCCATCAGGCCATGAAGGCCATCCGGAAAGCCAGTCAGAAAAACTACTGGGTGGTGGATGTGGACATTAAAGGGTACTTCGACAACATCAACCACAGAAAGCTCATGCTTCTGGTGGAGCAGAAGATTTCCGACAAGCGGATTCTGGCGCTGATCAGGAACTGGCTTAAAGCAGGTGTGATGATTGATGGGAGTCTTGAGCTCCCAGAACTCGGGTCACCACAGGGAGGGGTTATTTCTCCACTTCTGGCGAACATCTACCTCAATGTCCTGGACCATCTCTGGGAAAAGAGATTCAAGAATCTCGGCACTCTGGTACGCTACGCTGATGACCTGGTCGTGATGACCAGGTCAAAGCGGGACGCCATGGAAACATGGAAGATACTCAAAGGGATATTCCATAAGCTGGAAATCGAGATGAATGAGGAAAAGAGCAGAATGGTGAATATCTGGGATGACAAGGATGGGTTCGATTTTCTGGGTTTCCATAACCGAAAATTCCCGAGGATGAAGAAAGGCGGCAAAATATTCTACTTCATGGAACATATTCCTAAAAAGGCAGCCATGAAGAAAATGAGAAGCAAGTTCAGGGAGTATATCTCTCCTCGGAACAGGCTTCATTGGGATACGCTGGATTTCATTGAGGGACTGAACCGAAAAATCAGAGGTTTCAAAAATTACTATAAAATCTCGGTTATGGCCATAAGATGGCTGACGAGAATCGACTGGTACATAAGGAAGCTTCTGATTCATCACTATAACAAACGTCGTAACAACAGGAACAAAATGAGCAACTGGAAAACAGTCGCAAGACTGCTTGAAGGTAGGCTCCTGAAACTCGCTTAGACAGTAACTGTAATGCAAATGATGAAGAGTATAGGAAAGCCGTATGAGGGAAAACCTCACGTACGGTTTGATGAGGGGATGCTGAAAGTAAATAGGTGACCCTGTGAAGGGTCACCCATTAAAATCAGTATTCTACTCTATAATAAGAAGAACTGGCTCGTAGAGCCAGTTCCAATAGGTTATAATTGAATTATGAACAAAAAAATAACCTACAATGATTTTAACCCGAGTATCCCAGCA
>RZYZ01000055.1 GCA_009930125.1 Clostridia bacterium
GGTAAAGGCTACTATAAAGCCTAGTGAAGAATATGGATGAAAAAAACATGAATGATATTTCCATGGAAGAGGCAATGGAGGGATTCGCTCTGAATAAAGTAAAGGATGGAGATATCCTGGAGGGCACAATCCTCAAAGTGAACAAAGATGAGGTCATTGTGAACATCAACTACTATGCTGATGGTGTGATTCCAAGAGATGAACTCACCAAGGACCACCATGAGGATATCACGCAGACCAACAGTATCGGTGACAAAATCAAGGTGATTGTGCTGAAGGCCGATGACGGAGAAGGGAATGTTCTGCTGTCCAAGATCAAAGCCGATGCCATCGTGGCAAAGGAAGAGCTTGAAAAATCCCTGGAAGAGAAAGCGGCAGTGGAAGTGAAGGTTCTTGAAGTGGTGAAGGGCGGTCTGAGAGTATTCTTCAAGGGACTTTCAGGGTTCATGCCTGCATCTTTGGTATCCAACACCTATGTAGAGGATCTGAGCAGGTTCACCGGTGAAACACTGAAGACCTACGTGGAAGAATACGATGAGGAGCAGAACAGACTGATTTTCTCCAGAAGAGCCTATCTTGCTGAAAAAGATGCGGAAGAGAAGGCAAGGCTTCTTGCTACACTTAAGGAAGGACAGTCCGTGGAAGGAACGGTATCAAACATCACCTCCTATGGTGCATTCATTGACCTGGGCGGACTCATCGGTCTTGCTCACATTTCCGATCTTTCCTATGGCAGAATCAACCACCCAAGTGAAGTGCTCAGCGTTGGGGATAAAGTGACTGTCCATGTGATGAAAATCGATCAGAAGAAGGAGAAGATTTCTCTTTCCCTGAAGAACAAAGGCCAGGATCCATGGAACAGAGTGCATGAAATGAAGATCGGACATGTGTATGAAGCCAGCGTGAAGAAAATCATCGATGCAGGGGCCATCGTGCAGCTGGAAAACGGCATCGACGGACTCGTTCACATCAGTGAGATCAGCTATGACCATGTTACAGATGTCCATGAAGTGCTGAAGGAAGGCCAGAAGGTAAGTGTCAAACTGCTGAATATCGATGACGAGCGTAAGCGTGTCAGTTTCTCCATCAGAGATGCGAAAGAGGAAGACCAGAGTTTCTATGAAGAAGAAGAGTCCGTAACCCTGGGTGACGTGTTCCAGAATCTGATGGACAAGTTTAAGGAGGATAACTAGGAATGAGTATATTAAGCCAGTATGAACCAAAGAAGGTGCTTGAGTACTTCGAGGAGCTGACAAAGATTCCCAGAGGCTCAGGAAACGAAAAATCGGTTTCTGATTATCTGAAGAAGTTTGCTGAGGACAGAAATCTCGAGGTCATTCAGGATGAAGTCATGAACATCATCATCAAAAAGCCCGGAACTCCAGGGTATGAGGAAAGCAAACCCGTGATCATCCAGGGTCATATGGATATGGTGGATGAAAAGAACAACGACACCGTTCATGATTTTTCCAAAGATCCCCTCAAGCTGAGAATCGTGGAGGATCATCTCTATGCCACAGGCACCACCCTTGGTGCGGACAACGGAATCGCAGTGGCTTATGCACTGGCGATTCTTGACAGTGACGACATTCCCCATCCTCCTCTTGAAGTGCTCATCACCGTGGAAGAAGAGACCGGCATGATCGGGGCAGCCTCAGTGGAAGGCAGGCACTTTGAAGGAAAAATGCTCATCAACATCGATTCCGAAGAAGAAGGCACATTCCTTGTAAGCTGTGCAGGAGGGGCCAGACAGACAGTGAAGCTTCCACTGCACTACACAAAAGCAGAGGGTGTTTCCTATAAGCTCAGCATCACAGGTCTGAAGGGCGGCCACTCAGGCATGGATATCATAAAGGAACGCGGCAATTCCAATGTACTTCTGGGACGTGCGTTATACATGCTGCGCGAAAAATACGATTTTCTCGTCACGAACCTTCATGGCGGTTCCAAGAACAATGCCATTCCAAGAGAGGCAGAAGCAATTCTTGTATTCAGCGGCAGTGTGGAAGGACTTCTGGAAGAAGTCGCGAAAATTGAAACTACGCTGGGCATTGAAATTGAAACTCAGGACGATGATTTCAACATCACATTCAGTAAAACAGATACGCCTGAACAATGCTATGACAAAGCGACAACGGAGAAAGCCATCGGTCTTCTCTTTACACTGCCAAACGGTGTGATCAGCATGAGTCAGGATATTCATGGTCTTGTGGAGACCTCCCTGAATCTGGGCGTCCTCCATGAGAAAGAGCAGAAGCTGTATTTTGATTTCGCAGTGAGAAGCAGCGTCGGTTCCAGAAAAGAAATGGTTCTAGACAAAGTGAAGACCATCGGAGAGATTTTCGGTGCAAAGACAGAAATCACTTCCTCCTATCCAGAGTGGAGATACGCAAAGGAATCCAATCTCAGAGATGCCTTCATCAGCGTATATGAGAATAAATACGGCGCACTGCCCAAGATCGAGGCCATTCATGCAGGACTTGAATGCGGAATCCTCTCAGGCAGAATCGATGGTCTGGATATGATCAGCCTCGGGCCTAACCTGTTTGACGTCCATACACCAGATGAGCACATGGATCTGAAATCTGTAAAGAATGTCTACGAGTTCCTGTTGGATGTGCTGAAATATCTGAAATAAAACACTGAAACAAACATGAGGTGGAGACCATGAAGAATTTTAAAGACAGAGATTTTCTATTGACCCAGGAGGATCTGGTTCTCATCGACGTGCGCTTTGACATGAGCAATCCGAAGTATGGGAAAGAAGCCTACGAAAAAGCCCATGCCAAAGGAGCCGGGTATCTGGATCTCGACAAGGATCTGGCAGGTCCGGTGAAAGCACACGGCGGAAGGCATCCATTACCGGATCAGGATGTATTTCAAGAGAAACTGCGTGCGCTGGGCCTGAATAACGACTCCAGAGTACTGATCTATGATGATGGAGATAATTCTTCTGCCGGAAGACTCTGGTGGATGCTGAAATACTATGGCCTTGAAGACGTCTTCGTTCTTCAGGGAGGATTCAGTGCACTGGAAAAGGAGGATCTGACAGACAGAAAGGAAATCTTCCCAAGAGGAGATATCCTTTTAAAACCCGATGCATCCATGACGGCCTCCTATGACGAGGTGCTTTCCTATTCCAGACAGGATCAACCGAAAGATAAGGTCCTGGTGGATTCAAGGAGCAGTGAACGCTACAAGGGGATTGTGGAGCCCATCGACATTAAAAAAGGACATATCCGAAATGCGAAGAATGTATTCTTCAGGAGCCATTTCAACGAGAAGAATCAGATCGAAAAAGATGCGCTGGAGAAGAACTTTAAAGACATCGCAGACTATGAGGATGTGATCTTCCACTGCGGCTCGGGCGTCACCGCCTGCACAAACATCATGGCCTTTGAGGAGCTTGGGAAAAAATCCAGATTATATATAGGTAGCTTCAGTGACTTTGTCAGTTATGAGGAAAATACCGTAGAAAGGGAATAGTGATGAAGAACAGGCTTATCGGCATGAGAACCATTAAGACAGCTTTAGTCGTGATTATTTCATATATCGTCTCTTCTCTCATCAATGAAGAGCTTTCCTTTGCACTCATCTATGCTGCAGTCATTTGTGTCGAGACTTCTGTCGTATCCAGTGTGAAAATCGGATACAACAGAGTACTCGGGACGGTGATCGGTGGCGTCATCGGACTGATCATGAATTATGTTCCGCTTTACGGCGGCATCACCATGGCCATTGGCATCATCATCACGATCATGTTCACGAATCTGCTTAATATCAAGAAGGCGACCGGAATCGCCATCACCCTTGTGGTCATCATCATCATCGGTTCCGCAGACACTTCTCCCGCCATCTACGCGATGCAGAGAACCCTGGATACGATTATAGGGATTGTCATTGCGACCCTGGTGAATATGGTGATTTATCCACCGGATCAGATGAGAATGGTCCGGGAGAGCTTTGAGCACTTTAAACACACGGCCAAGGAAATCGTTTCGGACGTCATTCTCTATGGTATAGATAACGGACTGGCAACCCTGACGAAGGAGCTGGATGATTTCAGGGAAAAGTATGAGTCTCTCAGCAAGGAGCTGAAAATTCTCAAAAAGTATGACATGGAAGACTATGAATACTACACGCAGATGATTGAAGCTTCGGAAAAAGTGCTGATCTACACGGAAGCCATTTCCCTGAGCGATCCCGATGTGAAGATGACTGCCGACAACAATCAGAAGCTTACAAAGATCCTGGCAAAAGATATGAAGCAGTCGGAGTTTGTGGATCTGGATTCTTCCACGAGAGAAGATATGATTTTCAACTACAATCTGGCAAAGCTCATATCCGCCCTGGAAAAGATTCTGCGCGTAAGAATCGTAAGAACAGATCAGAATTAGATATTTACGGTATAAGATCTCTCTTGATGGGAGATCTTTTTCTTTTTTCCAGAAGAGTCTTGAAGTTTCACTTTGTAATCTCGTATAATTGTCATGAAGTTTGGAATAATGATAGTGCAAACTCTTATTTCACTTCGGAAGCAGAAGATTATAAAGATAAACTTAAAATGACTTTAAATCGACTTATCCACCTTGTACAAAAATTTCTATGATGGTAAACTAATAAGTAGGAATTTTTTAGAAGCGAATTTCTATGATGAAATACACGGGAGGTGTTCCGATGAATTTTATACTGGCATCAGGTTCATTAAGAAGACAGGAACTGATCAGAAGAATGGGCATAGACTATCAGGTCATTGTTTCTGATTTTGATGAGGAAAAGGTCCCTTATGATGGTGATCCTGAATCCTATGTGAAAATTCTGGCAGCTGAGAAAGCGAAGAACATCCTCAGTAAAGAAACCAGTAACTCCTTTATTCTTGGTGCAGATACAATTGTCTGTGCACAAGGGAAAATATTAGGGAAGCCGACAGACAGGGAAGATGCCTTTTCCATGATGAAACTGCTTGAGAATAGTACCCATGAGGTCTATTCAGGGCTGGCGCTCATTCATGAAAGAAAAGGGATTGTAGAAACTGTAGCCAGGAAAACTTCTGTGCAGTTCTCTTCCATGTCAGATGAAGAGATTCACGCTTACCTGGATAAGAATGAATGGAAAGACAAGGCTGGAGCTTACGGAATTCAAGGAGCTGCAGGACTTTTCATTGAAGGGATTGAAGGAGACTATTACAATGTGATGGGTCTGCCTCTCAACACCCTTTATCATATGCTCAGAAAACATCAGATCATCATGTAATGGAGTGGGGAATCTAGGAGGATTTTATGGAAACTAGAATCATGGATATGCCCCAGAACGAAAGACCACAGGAAAGACTCCTGCGCTATGGTGCAGACAGTCTCTCAAACAGCGAGCTTCTGGCTGTTATTTTAAGGACAGGAACAAAAAACGAAAATGTGATCAACCTGTCTCAAAGAATCATCACTGCTTTTAATGGCATCAACGGCCTCTTGGAAGCATCTCAGGATGATCTCATGAGCATCTCCGGAATCAAGGAAGCCAAGGCTTCTCAGATTCTCTCCATGGCTGAAATGGCGAAAAGATTTCAGACCTATCGAAGTGGAGACAGCTATAAGATCAATTCACCCGGTGATGCTGCGGATCTGATCATGGTGGAACTCAGAGAATTCAAACAGGAAGTCCTGAAAGTGCTTCTGCTGAACACAAAGAATATCGTCATCGGTATTCATAATGCATCCATGGGAAGCCTGAACTCATCCATCGTACACCCCAGAGAGATCTACAAGGAAGCCATCAGAAAAAGCGCCGCATCCATTATCATGGTGCATAATCATCCTTCGGGAGATCCTTCCCCCAGCAGTGAAGATCTTGCTGCCACTGGAAGAATTAAAGAAGTTGGTAAGATTATCGGGATAGAACTTCTAGACCATATAATCATTGGAGACGGGAAATACATCAGTTTAAGAGAAAAAAACCTATTGTAAATTTGAAAGGAGTTATTTATTCATGCGTTTATTTGGAATGAGCAAGGATATGGGAATTGACCTGGGAACAGCCAATACCCTGGTATATGTTAAAGGAAAGGGGATTGTTCTTAGAGAACCTTCTGTTGTGGCGTTCAACACCCACACCAACAAGCCTCTGGCAGTGGGAGAAGAAGCAAAGAGAATGATCGGAAGAACCCCTGGCAACATCGTGGCAGTAAGACCCCTCAAAGATGGTGTCATTGCGGATTTCGATGTCACACAGACCATGCTGAGACAGTTCATCGAAAAGACAGCATCCAAGTCAGCCTTCACATCTCCAAGAATCATCGTCTGTTTCCCCTCTGGGGTAACGGAAGTGGAAAGAAGAGCGATTCTGGAAGCAACGAAGCAGGCTGGAGCAAGAGATGTCATCCTGATGGAAGAGCCCATGGCTGCAGCCATCGGTGCCGGGCTTCCTGTGGATGAACCAACCGGTTCCATGATCGTGGACATCGGTGGTGGTACCACAGAAGTCGCAGTGGTTTCCCTGGGAGGCATCGTTGTAGCGAAATCCCTTAGAGTAGGCGGAGACGAAATGGATCAGGCCATCGTTGCCTACATCAAGAGAGAATACAATCTCATGATCGGTGAAAGAACTTCTGAAGCCATCAAGATGAGCATCGGTTCTGCTTTCAAAATCGAAGGCAGTGAAGAAGAATACATGGATGTGAAGGGAAGAGATCTCGTCACAGGGCTGCCTAAGGTGATTTCTGTTTCCGAAACACAGATCAGAGAAGCTCTTCATGAACCGATATCAGATATCATTGAAGCGATTAAGACCACACTTGAAAAGACACCACCTGAGTTATCAGCCGATATTATGGATAAGGGCATAATGCTTGCTGGCGGAGGCGCACTTCTGAAAGGCCTGGGTGAACTGATCACTCACGAAACTCATATGCCTGTGGAAATCGCCGAATCCCCACTGGACTGCGTTGTACTTGGTGCAGGAAGAGCATTAGATAATTTCGATAAGATCGCAAGAAGCTATTAATTCATGGCGAAGCTTTTAAAGAACAAGCTGTCAAGAAAAATTGTGATCTTGACAGCTATTCTACTCGTACTCTTCGGGGTTACGGTATACAAGGACAATAAGTCCCTGGTGGAAAGTGGAGCAGGAGCTGCCCTTAATCCTGTTCAGAAAGTGATCTATTCCACCAATAAGCGAATGGAGAGTCTCATAAATTTTTTTCTCCGATATGAGGATGTGAAAAAGGAGAATGAGGAGCTTCTTCTGGAGAACATCGAGCTGGAAGGAAAGCTTAGAAGTTTCGATTCCCTTCAGGAGGAGAACGAAAAGCTCAAAGAGATGTTCTCCATCAAAAACAGGCAGGACCAGTACGATTATCTCGGAACCAATGTAATAGGCAGAACCGGTGGAGGAATCATCACTTCCTACATCATCGATAAAGGATCCGATGATGGACTTCAGGCCGGGATGGCCGTCATGAGTCAGGACGGGATTGTCGGCCAGGTTACAGAAACCGCAGCCACCTGGTCCGTTGTAGAGACACTGTCCAGCGAAAATATATCCATTCATGTGACCACTGTGGAGGATAAGATGAACAGCGGGATTCTTGAAGGACACATAGGCAGCGGTCAGAAACAGATGGCAAAGATCTCTTATCTGCCCATCGATTCCTCCATCAAAGAAGGAGACGATGTGGTGACTTCTGGACTCGGCAGATTCTATCCTCCTGATTTTTTCATAGGAGAAGTCGTTCGTGTAGAGGAAGACAAAGGAAATCTCATGAAAACAGCCATCGTTGAAACCGCCGTGAACTTCAACGATACCAGAATGCTTTTTGTCATTCTGCCTAAAAACATGGAGGATGTGGAATACTGATGAGGAGAATATTCATATTGTTTACAGCAGTATTTCTTCTTCTGATTGATCAGACTGTGCTTCCTTTCCTGTCTGTTTTCGATTCCTATGGAAGCATTCTGTTCAGTTTCTTCGGTCTGTTTGCCATGATGACTGATTACGAAGATGCCATTACACTGGCGGTGATTGCTGGAGTGCTGCAGGATCTTTTCTTTCCTTATGCATTTGGGCTGAATACATTGACGAATCTGTTTTTGTATCTGGGTCTGTCAAGAATCGGTCTGTCTCTGAAAGAAGGAAAAAAGACCATTCCGATTCTGTTTGTAACCCTGGCCCAGGGGATCAAGACCCTTGTTATGCTACTGATTCTGTTTTTATTCGGAATCAGAGGAAATATCTTATCCATCATCGTAACACCAGCCTACACCATGATTCTATGTATACTGATCTACAAAATAGTGGTCGCATACAGCAGAATTCCGATTGTGAAAAAAGAATGGCGATTCTAGAAAACCTGCACTGCAGGTTTTTTTTGATATATACGTGAAATTATCGATAATTTGCCATTTTTCAGTTATATGAGTGGAATTATTCACCCGAATCCTATAAAATAGATTTTAGGTGTTATTTTTAAGTATATTGGAGGGAACCAATGACTAGTATCGATAGAATTCAGGTAAAAGGAAACCGTAAAGGTCTCAACCTGATTATCAATCTTTTAGAATTCAGTTCCACTGAGGAATTAGTGGAAGCCATAAAAAACAAACTGGAGCCGCTGAAGAATTTCTACAGTGGAAATGCAGTTTATGTGACAACCTATCCCATCAGGCTGAAAGATGATCAGAGAACCATCCTGGAAAAAGTGCTCTATGAAACCATATCCCTTTCCAGTGTGAACTTTGAAGAGTCCAATCGGAAAGAAGATCTTCCAACAGTCTTTTCCGGTGTAGAAGAAGGTAATACCAAGTTTATAACAAAATCCATGCGTGGGGGTCAAATGATTGACTTCAAAGGAAATGTTGTTGTAATCGGAGACGTTCATATCGGTGCCGAGATCTTCGCAGAGGGAAATATCGTCATACTCGGCCAGCTGAAAGGTCGTGCCTTTGCTGGCACATCCGGCAACGAAAACGCATTTGTCGCTGCCATCAGGCTTACACCATCTCTGCTGTCCATTGCAGGTACCTTTGGAAGACCGGCTGAAAGCGATACGAGTTTTCCTGAAGTTGCTAAACTGCAGGATGGAAACATCTATGTAGAACCATACATACCAACAAAATTTGAATATTAGAGAGTAAAGAAGGAGAGACTTAAATGCCAGAATCGATTGTAATCACATCCGGTAAAGGTGGCGTGGGTAAGACAACGACCACAGCCAACATCGGAACAGCACTTGCACAGCTCGGACACAAAGTTGTTGTTATTGACGGAGACACAGGACTTCGTAATCTAGACGTACTCATGGGGCTTGAAAACAGAATCGTCTATACCATGATGGATTATTTCGATGGAAGATGCAAACTGAAACAGGCTCTGATCAAAGACAAGAGACTTCCGCATCTCTGCCTGCTTCCAACAGCACAGACCAGAGACAAGAACGACATCAGCACCGATCAGATGATCGGACTGATTGCAGAGCTGAAGAAAGAATTCGATTATATTCTCATTGATTCTCCGGCTGGAATCGAGCAGGGCTTCGAAAACTCTGTGGCTGCTGCAGACAGCGCAATCATTGTCGTGAATCCGGAAGTCACATCCGTAAGAGATGCAGACAGAGTCATCGGAAAGCTTGATTCAAAAGGAATTGAGAATCATAAGGTTGTCATCAACAGACTGAATCATGAAATGACTGAGAGCGGAGAAATGCTCAATGTGGAAGATATCCTGGAAATCCTGTCCGTAAAGCTTTTAGGTATTGTTCCAGATGATCGCAGCATCACCATCTCCACCAATAAAGGAGAGCCTGTTGTGACAACGGAAGGGTCCTTGGCTGGTACCGCGTTCATCAATATCGCGAAAAGAATTACAGGTGAAGAAATCCCGCTTTTAAATCTTAAACCAGAGGAAGAAGGATTCTTTAGTAAACTATCCAAACTATTTAAGCCGAAGTAAAGGGGGCACAACATGGATATTTTCGGATTTTTCAAGAAGAAGAGCGGATCAAAGGATACCGCAAAAGACAGACTGAAACTCATTCTTATGCACGATCGTGGAGACGTTTCTCCTGAGCTGCTTGAAAATATCAAAAATGATATTTTGGAAGTGCTTAGAAGATATGTGGAAGTGGATGCGGACCAGGAACTGGATCTGCAGATCACACAGACTGACAGCGAGTATGGTTCAGTGCCTGCACTGGTTGCGAATATTCCGATCAAGAAGAAGAAATAAAACCGTAAGAAAATGTTAAATTGAAAGTAAGGGTTGTATGAGTTAATATATTAATGCATACAGCTTTTATTTTTAGTCCTGATAAGAGGATGGGAAGGTTATTAAATGAATTTACTTAAATCATTCATCATAGATAAAAAAGATCTGAAGGAACTGGACTTCGGCATGCTGCTCAGTGCCGTGGCCATACTTGTATTCGGGGTATTCAACATTTATACAGCCACAAGCGGTTATTATGCAAAGCTTCAGCTGGTCTGGCTTCTGCTTTCTCTTGGTGTGGTCTATGTGATTCTGCTCATGGATTACAGAAAAGTCTACAAGATTGTGGATGTCCTGTACTGGATCGTGGTGCTGATGCTGATTTTCGTGCTTTTCACCACCAAAGTGAAGGGCGCAGCGGGATGGTTCAGTATCGGAACAAGAGGTCTTCAGCCTGCGGAGTTCGCAAAGCTCACCACCATGCTTATGGTGGGTAAACAGCTTCATAAGGTCGATGGAAACATCAACAATCTGAAGAATTTCATTACAGTAACCCTATACGCACTGATACCGGTGATTCTCATGCTCCTGCAGCCTGAGATGGGCATCACCATGATCACATTCTTTATTGTTCTGGGCATCTATTTTGTCATGGGACTTTCCCTGAAAGTAATTTTCGCCGGATTCGGCTTCATCGGGCTGGCCATTCTCGTAGTTCTGAAGACCAGCTTCCTGCCATCTCACTGGAGTGACAGGCTCACAAGCTTTCTCTTCAATGAAGGCAGCGAACTTGGCATC
>RZYZ01000313.1 GCA_009930125.1 Clostridia bacterium
CACAGATGGAAATGAGTAGAATAGATAAAATATGCGAGTCAATCAGAAGGAAGGTACCCTATGTGCCGGATGTACTGGTGATTCTGGGATCCGGACTAGGCTCCATGGCGGAGCAGGTGGAAGACAAGATCATCATGAAGTATGAAGAGATGGATGATTTTCTGGTTTCAACGGTGGAAGGCCATGCGGGACAGTTTGTCTTCGGCACATACAAGGGCAAGAAAGTTGCCATGATGCAGGGGAGATTTCATTACTATGAGGGATACTCCATGAAGGAAGTGACCCTTCCGGTCTACGTCATGAGAAGACTGGGGGTCATGAACATGATCGTGACCAACTCCTGCGGCGGTATCAATACAGACCTTCAGCCTGGAGATCTCATGCTGATTGAAGATCATCTCAATTTCACAGGAAACAATCCGCTCATGGGCAGAAATTTTGATGAGTTCGGACCTAGATTCCCGGATATGTCCAAGGTCTATGACCGTGGCCTCATGTCCATCGCAGAAAAAATTGCCAGGGAAAAGAATATCCCGCTGAAGAAAGGGGTCTACGCAATCTACACCGGGCCGAGTTATGAGACGCCTGCAGAAATCAGAGCTTATAGAATTCTTGGGGCCGATGCCATCGGCATGTCCACCGTGCCCGAAGCCATCGTCGCTAATCACGGCGGAATGCGTGTGCTTGGTGTAAGCTGCATCACGAACATGGCTGCGGGCATTCTGGACCAGCCTCTTAATCATGAGGAAGTCATCGAAGTGTCTGCAAGAGTGAGAGACAGTTTCACCACACTAATTTCGAGAGTCATAGAGGAGATGTAAAAGTAGCATGCATATACTGGATATCATCAGCAAAAAGAAACAGGGCAGAAAACTGACCAAAGAAGAAATCTATTATGTGGTAAACGGGTATACAGACGGGATTATTCCGGACTACCAGATTTCAGCCCTTCTCATGGCCATCTACTTCAAAGGCATGGATGCGGAAGAAACCAGCACCCTGACCATGGCCATGGTGGAGTCAGGGGATCAGATCGACCTGTCTTCCATCGAAGGGATCAAAGTGGATAAGCATTCCACAGGCGGAGTCGGCGATAAGGTCAGTCTCATCGTCATTCCACTGGTGGCTTCACTGGGAATTCCTGTGGCAAAGCTCAGTGGAAGAGGACTGGGCCATACAGGAGGAACCATTGACAAGCTGGAAAGCATCGAAGGGTTTGATATCGGCTTATCCATGGAGAAGTTCATCGATAACGTCAACCGCTATAAAATGGCCATCGCAGGACAGACGGGCGATCTGACTCCAGCGGATAAAAAGCTTTATGCGTTGAGAGATGTGACGGCGACGGTGGATTCCGTTCCTCTTATCGCAAGTTCCATCATGAGCAAGAAGATCGCATCGGGTTCTGATGCCATCGTTCTGGATGTGAAAGTCGGAAACGGCGCGTTCATGAAGACGCTGGAAGAAGCCAGAATCCTTGCAGAAGCCATGGTGTCCATCGGGAAGGGCTTAGGACGAAATACAGTGGCTGTCCTGACCAACATGAATGAACCCCTTGGAAGAGAAGTGGGCAATGCCAATGAGGTGCGTGAAGCCATAGCCGCCTTGAAAGGGGAGGCCGGAGAGGACCTGATCAGTGTCAGCGTCACCATCGCTTCCTACATGGCGGTGCTGGGAAAAGCCTTCGAGGACCTTGAGACTGCAGAAAAAGCGATTCTGGAGAACATCCGAAACGGTAAGGCCATGGAGCAGTTTGAGCTTCTGGTGAAGATCCAGGGCGGAAATGCAGAGCAGATCCGGCATCCTGAAACCCTTCCAACAGCACAGATTGAAGTGCCTGTCATTGCAAGAGCAGAAGGGTACGTTCATGAAATCAAAGCCCAGGAAATCGGTACAGCTGCCATGCTTCTTGGAGCAGGCAGAGAAACCAAGGAAGACCTGATTGATTATGCGTCTGGTATCCATCTGGAAAAGAAAGTGGGAGACCGCGTTGTAAACGGCGATGTGCTCTGCATTCTTCTCACCAACAGAGAAGATTATCAGGATGCCTACAATAAGGCTCTGGAAGCTTATGAAATCAACGAGGAGCAGCCTGAGAAGATTCCATTCATTCTGGATGTCATCAGCTGAAGCCATAGAATATGTCATACAGGACATCTCATTTGTTTGAGATGTCCTGTTTCAAATGGAGCGTAATTTCTGTATAATTAATTAGGAAAGAATGATAATCGTGGGCAAAACAACAGCCATCCTGAACCTGACGGTACGGATGGCCCGATTATGATTTTTCCCATTGAACGA
>RZYZ01000056.1 GCA_009930125.1 Clostridia bacterium
TTTTCATCAGCACCACTTCATCTATTGAACAGCAGCTATTGAATTCACTTTTATTTTGGGGTACAATGCTTAAATGATTGCATACACCCTAGGGGTATTGGCAGAGTAACCTTTCTGCCCTAAAGGTGCCGGAACAACCAGAGATTCAAGGGGGATAAAAAATGAACAAGAAGAGACTGTTACCAATTTTAACGACACTGCTCCTTGGCATAATGGTCTTCACTTTCACCGGATGCAGCCAGAAGGCATCCGCAGATGGAGATGATCTCATGAAGGACATCAGATCCGGGTCCGCGGAGACAATCGATGCCTATATCGAAGAAGACAACATCGCTGCCATGGATTTTTCACTGGAACTTTTCAAGATGAATCTTCTCTGCCAGAACACTCTGATTTCTCCCGTATCCGTCCTTTCAGCCTTGGGCATGACGGCAAACGGCGCCAGGGAGAACACCTTGGCTGAAATGGAGGCGGTCTTCGGGCTGCCCAGAGAGAAAATCAATCAGCTCATGAACCTCTATATGAGAAATCTGCCTGACGAAGACAAACTGAAAGTCAGCATGGCGAACTCCATCTGGTTCAGAGAAGGCGGAAGAATCGAAGTGAACAAGGATTTTCTCCAGACCAACGCCAATTACTATGATGCAGGGATCTACAGATCTCCGTTTGATTAAAGCACACTGAAAGCCATCAATGACTGGGTGGAAAAGGAAACCGACGGCATGATCGTAGATATTCTGGATCAGATTCCCGATGAAGCCGTCATGTATCTCATCAATGCCCTTTCCTTCGATGCGGAGTGGCAGAACATCTACAACGAAAACAGCATCAGAGAAGATATCTTTACTGCCGATGACGGCACCATCCAGAGAGCGGATATGATGTATTCCGAAGAACATCTCTACATCGAGGATGACGGCGCCAAAGGCTTCATCAAAGACTACGCCGGTGGAAAGTATGCCTTCGTGGCCATGCTGCCTCCAGAAGATCTACACCTCTCCGCCTACATTGCCGGACTCACAGGAGAAAAACTGCAGAGTCTCATAAAGAATGCCCAGACCACCGAAGTCAATACCATGATGCCGAAATTCACCACAGAATACTCTGTGGAAATGTCCGATATCCTGAAGAGCATGGGCATGGTGGATGCCTTTGACGAATATGAGGCAGATCTTAAAGACCTGGGCACGGCAGAGGGCAACCTCTACATCAGCAGGGTCATCCATAAGACCAAAATCGAAGTGGATGAGAAGGGAACGAAAGCCGGCGCCGCTACCGTAGTTGAAGTATCAGAAGAATCCGCCGCCATCGAAGATCCCAAGACCGTATATCTCGACAGACCTTTCCTGTATCTCATCGTGGACAAGGAAAGCAATCTGCCCCTTTTCATGGGCACCACCCTCTTTGTGGAATAGAAACCAGGTATGGGTAAACCTTCCTTTTAACCTGATTTTCATGACACTGCGCTAGACTCTTACCAAGAGGTGAATTGCGATGAACAGAAAAACCAGAGGAATCCTGACCGGATTCATCCCCTTCGCTGCGTATCTTGTTGGATTTTCCGCACTGATCATGAAGGAACTGAAAAAGAAAAAGTGAGAACGGATCGTTCTCCATACAAAAGCCGATGCAAAAAATTGCATCGGCTTTCTATATTAAAGAGAGAAAGCTGCATGGCTTTTTCCCTCTCTGATGGACTAACCATCTTATGTCTGATCATCATTCATAATCCCTTATTCTGAAGTAGCCTTTTGGGTCATTGGCGGATCATCGGTATCCACCTTGTCCTCATAAAGATTCATACCAGAATCTCCTTTTCTGTATCCTGGATTCCCCCTCCTTTTAACTTCTTTACATTTTCCTGAAGTAGTAAAGCCCTTTAGCTTTATTCAATAATTGCATTTGGCTTAACCTGGCAAAAGCATACTTATTCATATCGTTAAAAAAGGGCAATTTTCATCTGATGTTTGTGCTGCTAGGGAAAACCTCTCATATTGGCTATAGTAAATAGCAGCATGAGAGGTTATTTAGCACCTTATAAAAGAGTATAGGGTCTTTTCGGTTCGTATTTCAGCGTGCAATTATTCACTTCTCAAAGCTTCTACTGGATCTTTATTAGCAGCCGATGAAGAAGGAATTAAACCTGAAATAAAGGCTAAGAACATGCTGATACCAATTAACACGCCTACTGCTGTAGGTTCTAAATTTGCGATGTTTGTAATATTAAATTGATTATAGACGATAATATTTGCAATAATGCTGATTCCATAAGTGACTAGAATTCCAAAGGTGCCAGCAACAAAACCAATGATTAACGTCTCGGCATTAAATACCCGTCGA
This sequence comes from Clostridia bacterium, assembly GCA_009930125.1. Taxonomy (GTDB): domain Bacteria; phylum Bacillota; class Clostridia; order Clostridiales; family Clostridiaceae; genus Proteiniclasticum. Next base: position 2,341 of record RZYZ01000056.1, read on the forward strand.
ATATCTTTTTTACTTGCTCCAATTGCTCGTAAAATCCCAATTTCTTTGATTCGCTCAAGTACGGATACATAAGTAATTACACCAATCATAATTGACGAAACCACCAGTGATATTGCAACAAAGGCCACGAGAGCATATGAAATCGTATCAATAATCGTTGTCACAGAAGACAAGATTGCAGCGATTAAGTCAGTATAATTAACAACTTTATCCACTTCGCCTGCATTGATCTTTTCTGTATTATAGTCCTCGATGAATTTCACAACACTTTCTTTGGTGGTAAAATCTTTTGGATATAGATTTATTGAAGTAGGATCATCCAAATCTCGGTAACCTAAGAGATTTAAGTTTGAACTTTGGCTAATTTGTTCCCGTTGGCCAAAACTACTAATCAGATTAAAGAATTCATCTTCCTCAATGTTAAATTGGAAAGCATCTGTCAATGCATTGGTATCAAAATTCACAGCATTTTGAATATTACCAGCTAAGTTCCCGATTTCTGCTTGGACCTGTCTAGTAACATCAGCTTGCACCTTGCCGATTAATTGATTGAAGCTGGTACTGATGTAAGTTGTAAAGTAATTCTGTACAATATCAATTAAGGTTTGCGTAATATTTGCATCGCTGTTCACCTTTTCGAAGTCTTGAATCAGCTGAGCTTTTACTTCTTCACTTTGAATGTAAACTTCAAAGTTAGCAACCCAGTCCCCGAGTTCAGTAACTTGTTGTTCATTTTGAGTCGCTACAAAGTCTTGGAGCACTGAGACTAAAATGACTTGGATCTCTTCTACAGGTAAATTAACTTGTGTTGCAATACTCTCAGCAAGCACATCTAATTCTAAAGCAGGTAAGTCCGATGCATCCACATTAATATTGAAATTAGAGAAGTTTATATTAAGTGCGGACTGATCAAAGCTAAAAGCGTTTTGAATCATTTCCTGATCCACAGTAATGAAATCTTCTAAGTTGAAAAGTTCACTAGGAACGAATTCTTCTTCATCATCGAAACGCTTCCCGGTAAAGACGTTTAATTCTTCGTCTTCTATCTGTTGCTGCACGATATCATAGCGGGCAGCTTCTGTAATTAAATATTGAGTTAGTTCAGAAGAATAGTAGAGTCCTGAAGAGAGGACAGGGTTATTCGTATCCGGATTAGCTCTTACGATTCCAACAACCTCTAATTCCAAGGCAGATTCAATCACGGCATCCATATATTTTTTATCCTCTGACCGATCAACCCAAAGGTCAAAATTCTCATCATAAGTGTACTTTTCAGCTGGATTCACTAATTTAAAGGTCACATCCATTATTTCCTGAAAATTAATTTTATCTTTCTTATCTTCTTCCACTTCGATATTTTCGTCATTTACGAAATTCTCAAACATATTTTTTAAATCTTCTCGACTTTTGAGACCTAATGTGTACATGGTTGTATCAGTGAGTGAACCGCTATCTGTTAAAACAACCACGATTTCATTGGTTTTTGTGGCCCATTTCCCTTCAAGGACATCGTATTGGTCTTCAAATAGTGAAATATCACCAGGGAGTTCGTCAAAGTTTTGCCTTCCAAAATCACCTGCCCCTGAGATTAAATCCAGTCCAGCTGGACTACCAAAATTAAATTGAGAAAAAACTGTATCAGGGTTTACTTGTCGAACAGCATCAGCTTCATTCTCTAGATAAATCTGGGGTGTGATCCCATATTTATATTGAATGTTTTTAACGTAGGGATCAATTTCGCTTTGATTTGTTTCTAAATGTTCTTTAAAGCTTCGTAAGTCATTTTTATTTTGAAAAGAAAAAAGTGACGTCACCGTATTTAAAATGGGAACTTCATCTACTGGTCTTTCAGCTTCTTGGGTTTGCTCATCTTCAGCAGGCTCTGGAATGGTTTCTGATGTTACTTCTGTCGTGTTTTCGTCAGCATTTCCTTCGCCACCTAAAAAACGTGTGATATCAATCCCTGAAGAGTCGATAGTTAGGGGGAAAGCGTTCATTGTTTCTTCCTCGACGCTATCAATATAATTATTGATGCCACTGGCTAAAGCGAGTATGGAGGCTATTCCAATAATTCCGATGGATCCTGCGACAGCTGTGATAATTGTTCGACCTTTTTTTGTCAGCAAGTTACTAACAGAAAGTGAAACCGCTGTTAAAAAAGACATTCTCGTCTTTTTGGCTTTAGTCACTAAGGATGCATCCTTAGTCTGAATGGTGTGAGGATTGGTATCGCCAATAATCATCCCATCTTTAAGCTGGATAATACGATTAGTATACTTATCTGCGAGCTCTGGGTTATGGGTGACCATGATGATGAGTCTATCTTTAGCAATTTCAACTAATAGGTCCATGACCTGGTCAGCAGTTGTACTATCAAGTGCACCTGTGGGTTCATCCGCTAGTATGATTTCCGGGTCATTGATCAAGGCTCGTGCGATGGCCACTCTTTGCATTTGACCACCAGATAACTGTGTCGGTCGCTTGTGGATATGGTCGCTTAGACCCACTTCGTCCAATGCTTCAATGGCTCGTTTTTTTCGTTCATTTGCCGATACCCCACTTAATGTCAGGGCTAGCTCAACGTTTGCTAAAGCAGTTTGATGGGGAATGAGATTGTAACTTTGAAAGATAAAACCGACACGACTGTTTCGATACGCATCCCAATCAGTAGATTTATATCTCTTAGTAGAAATGCCTTCAATGATTAGGTCACCTTCATCATACCGGTCAAGTCCTCCAATAATATTTAACATAGTGGTTTTACCAGACCCTGACGCTCCTAATATTGAAACAAACTCATTATCTCTAAATGAAACGGAAACTTTGTTTAAGGCATTCTGCACAAAATCTTTTGTACGATAGGATTTCCTTATATTTTTTAGCTCTAGCATCTCTACACCTTTCTTTTTCTCTTCTGAATTGGAGCGGATTACCGGTCAATGGAACGCCTATAAATATAGATGCCAATTCTAATGGTAACAACGCTAAGGTTCTAAATTGATTTTATAAATAGATTGTAGCTTCAAAGACTTATTAACAGCTTAACTTTCAGAATTGTCTTGCAGTTTCCCTTTGTTCCTTAAGAATCAGGCTCAGAGGCATCGCATTCTTAAGATAATCTTTTAGCCCAATGCTTAACTTGATTGCAAATCTTTACGAGCAGTTTCTTACAGTCCTTAACCATATGCTTTTGGCCATATAACTCTCCTTCTGATTTAATTTAACCTTGCCAGAACTGTCCTCCCTAAATGTGAATTATGTTCCTGACAAGTGATTGTGAGAAGAATACAGCCCAAAGGCTCATAAGAAGATTTAGTCTTAATCTTCTCCTCTTTAAATCCCCCTATGAATAAACCTAAGTAATAACCTGGATTCCCGGTAACACTTAACGAAAGCCGATGCGAATTTTCGCATCGGCTTTCTATCATAAAGGGAAGTATCGACTATCTTCCCTCTATTTGCATCCTTTTTCATGCTGGTTCATATCCAGCAGGTTCTACAATAATCTTTTTGGATCATTGAGCGGGTCCTTGGGGTCCACCTTGTCTTCATCCAGATTGAGCCCCGGATCTCCTTTTCTGTATCCGTCCCGGATATAGCTTTCATTCTCATAGAAGTTGTCATAGACCGCTTCTCTTCTCTCCGCATCATCATCCACCAGAACCATGATGTCGCCTTCCGTGATTCTTTCCTCATAAAGTCTGGCATCCTCTTCCGGAATACCGTAATCAGTAAGAAGACCTGCCACACCGCCGATGGTTCCGCCTGCAACCGCTCCTGTGATGGCTCCGGCTATGGGTCCCGCCGCAAGAACAGGTCCTGCACCCGGAATGGCCATGGCACCCAGTCCCAGCAGGAATCCTCCGATTCCACCGATGACACTGCCTGATGCCGCCTTTTCCCCTGCGTTTTCCGCCTTGATATCCGCACTGCTCATCACATCGTCCCCTACCACTCTGGAGAGTCGGTCGTAATTCTCCTTGTCACTGGTGATCACGGATATTTCCTCGTCACGATATCCATCGGTTCTTAACCTGTCGATGGCTTTGAGTGCATGAACTTCCGTACTGAATATACCAACTATTCGTTTCATGATTTTGTCTTACCTCCTGTATCTTCTATGTTTCAGTATTAAAATCATTTTAGTGGTAATTTCCAAACTCTAAGTGACCAGATATTGAACACTGGAAGAATATTATGGAAAGGTTTGCTGAACAGCTTCATAACTTTTTCATAATCAAAAAAAAAAAGAGCGTTCCGCCCTTCGTAAAAAGAAGGCTGAACGCTCTCTGTCCCAATTATTTCTTAGCACGCTTCTCCAGCTCACCGCTGAGGATAGCCTCAATGATCCACGCGATGCCGTCCTCATCATTGGAGACCGCAATTCCGTCTGCCGCTTCCTTGATTTCATCCGGTGCATTGCCCATGGCAATGCCATAGTCAGCTGCCTTGATCATCTCCAGATCATTATAGAAGTCTCCTGCTGCAATAATGCGGTGGTCCTCTCCATGAATCTCTTTCAGTTTCTTCAGCATGGATGCTTTGGAAACACCTGTAGGAAGAATTTCAAGATAGATGTCGGCGGAATAGACCCACCTCATCTCGCCTTCCAGCTCTTTTTCCAGTCTCTTTTCGATTTCTTTGAGCGCACTGTTCTCCCCTGCCAGAAGAACCTTGATCCAAGGCTCCTTAAGCGCTTCCTCCAGCTGGGAAAACACAGCCGGCTGATGATCAGAAAGAATCTTCTCGTCCGCATGCACTTCCTCTGAAACCAGATGACAGGTATCCGGCGTATAGATGTGAATCATAATGCCCGGATAGGCTTTCTGAATCCATCTGATGGCTTCCGAAAGCTTTGTCACGGGCAGTGCCTCTTTTCTCAGGACTTCCTTTTCAGTGAAGTCATAGAGCATGGAGCCATTATAGAGAATGGAGGGGGCATTGATCTCAACCCCTTCTATGAAGTTCAGCACATTGATATGTCCTCTGCCCGTAGCTATGCCGAAATGGCCTCCTGCTTCAATGAAGCTTCGGATGGCCTCCCTGTTCCTTACCGATACTTTCCCGTCACTGGACAGAAGCGTTCCGTCCACATCGCTTAAAAGTGTTATTTTTCTGATATTCAATCTGATCCATTCCTTTCCTTTACTTTCAGAAGCATTCATCACTTCTAAGTTTCAATTTTATTTTCATGGGTGCTGCACCTTATCGTTCATACCATTATACTCCTAATCTGCTTCCTTCCCATAGAAAAATCAGGCCGCCGCCTTCTACGGCAGCGACCTGATTCATTAGAAATATGAACTTATCTATCTTACAATCAGCACATCATCGGAAGGCGTCACATCACCGGAGGCGATGATCTTCATTTCCTTCACCATGTCCATATTGGTCACGACCACTTCCGTGATGCTGGACTTGGCTTCTTTTCTGACCAGCTCCAGGTCGAACTTCATGAGCGGTGTTCCATTTTCCACCTTCTGTCCGATTTCAGCCAGTCTTGTGAATCCTCTGCCTTCCATCTTCACGGTGTCGATTCCAATATGCACCAGCACTTCAAGGCCTGAGTCTGTAATGATGGCAAGCGCATGATTGGTTTCGAAGATATGAGCGATTTCACCAGCCACAGGAGAAACCACATACCCTTCCTGAGGATCTACAGCAAATCCGTCTCCGATCATCTTTTCAGCGAAGAGGGCATCCGGTACTTCCTTAAGATCCAGAAGCTTTCCCTTCATCGGAGAGGTCATGATGGTTTCCTTCCCTGTTTTCTCCACTGCTGTCTCACTGGCTTTGGCAGACTCCACCACCGTGACTTCCGCAGGATTTTCCATGATGGCCTTGATTTCATCTTTCAGGCCTTCCGCAGCTGTTCCGAAGATGACCTGTATTCCGGTGCTGCCCACTTCCATGACTCCTGGTGAACCCAGATCCTTCAGTCTCTTCTTATCCACTTTCTTCGTGTCGTAGACTTCAAGTCTCAGTCTTGTGATGCAGGCATCAATGGCTTTGATGTTTTCGGTGTTTCCGAGAGCCTTCAGAACTTCCAATGCTTTCTCGGTGACAGGTACGGATGCCTTTTCGCTTTCTTCTTCATCTCTTCCTGGTGTCTTCAGGTTGAATCTCTTGATGAGATAGTAGAAGGCGAAGAAATAAGCAAGTCCGATGACGATTCCAACAGGCAGAAGTGCCCATGGATTTCCTGCATTTCCTGTGGAGATACTTACAATGTAGTCAATGAGAGAGGAGGTGAAGGTCTCTGTCAGTCTCACCTGGAAGAGATTCATCAGCATTCCGCCCACAAAGGCCAGAGAAATATGTGCCACGTACAGGATGGGCGCCACGAACATGAATGCGAACTCGATGGGCTCTGTGATTCCTGTGATGATGGAGGTAAGCGCAGCTGTAAGCATGACACCGCCGATGGCTTTCTTGTTCTTAGGAAGCGCTCTTAAATAGATGGCAAGGGCTGCCGCTGGCAGTCCGAAAATCTTCAGCGGATACTCTGCCGCTGTGATGGCTCCTGCTGTAGGGTCTCCCGCAAAGAATCTTGCGATTTCACCCACATAGACCTGACCGTCTGCTGCTGTGAAGCTGCCGAACTGTGTGGTGAATGGAGTCTTGAACACATGGTGAAGTCCTGTTGGAATCAGCGCTCTGTTACCGAAAGCGTAGATTGCTCCACCCAGTCTGAATCCGAAGATTTCCGCGTCGATGGCCATCTGTCCTAAGCTGTTGATTCCATCCTGAATCGGAGGCCAGATGAATCCAAGGGCTACACCAAGAAGAATGGAAACCACCACCATGATGATGGGGACCAGTCTCTTTCCTTCGAAGAATCCGAGCACCGGATGCAGCTTGGTCTTATAGAATCTCATGTAGATCTTCGCTGCGATGATACCGATGATGATCCCACTGAACACACCCATATTGATGGGGTCTGTCAGGTTCTGGGCAATGGACATGATGTCCAGCACTTTGATCAGCACCACATAGCCAACTACGGCAGCAAGACCGGATACCGCCTCACCGGCAGTGAATCCGATGGCCACGCCAACGGCAAAGATCAGGGGCAGATTCTCAAACACGATGAGACCACCGCTGAACAGTACATCGACAAACACACTCAGTACAGGACTCTCGGCGAGAGCTTCAACACCTACAAGCTGTTCGATGATACGGGACAGTGCAACCATAAGACCTGCTGCTGGAAGCACAGATACAGGAAGCATAAGGGACTTTCCGACTTTCTGAAGGACTGCAAAGAATCCTCCGGATTTACTGGATTTTTTAGACATGGATTATTCCTCCTACAATTTTTTTTGAAATCGGGCAATATAAAAGGCATGAATTCATACTCAAAGAAAAGACTGCCATCCTTATAGGGGATGGAACTTGTCCTTCAGTATAAACTCATGCCTGATCGAATCAGTTACACGTTAATGCAGTTTTGTGTGATTTAATTTGTAAAGATGAAGGGCGATGTACCCGATTTCATTTTCTGGAACTACTATACCAATATTCTTCTTCAAAATCAAGGCAATATTTTCAGAAATTTTATACTCGAAAGGAAAATCCTTCTTCATCCTCTCCAGGAGCAGATTCTCGATGGTTTCTTCTCTGGTGCACCTTTCGATGAGGCCACGAAGATGGGATACCAGACGGACACTGTCGAAGGAATTCTCCTCCAGAGTCAGCCCCAGCTTGTCTTCGATGTAGGGAATCACCTTGTTGATGGCTTTGACATACTGAAGGGAAGAGCCTTTTCGTCCACCCATTCTGCCGCCATGGATATGAAAGGTGATAAAGCCGATTTCACTCTCCGGTACCTCGATGTCCATACGTTTCTTCAGGATCTCCACGGCTTTCTCCGCAATGGCGTATTCCCTCTTATAGAGCATACGGGTTTCCAGCAGAAAAGGATTCACAATTTCCATGCCTTCTCTGATTCTGTTCAGAGAAAAATTGATATGGTCGATGAGTCCGAAATGGATATCCGTATGAAGCTTCTCTCCCAGCTCTTTCTCCGCCATCTGGATAATCTCTTCCGCCACTTTGAAGATCTCTTCATCGACGTTTTCCAGCAGATGCTCGTACTGCTTTCGGTTGGTCTCATCCACATGAATAAAGACATCTTCGATGAGATTAGACTCGAAGATGATGGACCCCTTTTTCTTGTTGAATCCGATGCCTTTCCCGATGAGGATATACTCCATCTGCTCTGATGTCACAAGCACTGCATTGTTATTAAAGGTTTTCTTCACCATGTAGCTTTTCATTTATATCCCTCCCTGGATAGATTCAGCATATCTGATTCTATAATTACATCAGGCACTTGTCAACATGAATTGACTTTGAGACTCATGGCCATCGCATGAAAGTTAATTGCAAAAGTAATTTCCATAGGAAAAATTATAGGAGTGGAAATTACTTAAGCAAACTGGACTATGGAAGTTACTCATGCAAAGGGATAAGATAAGAAGGATGGATTCGGTCATAATAGGAAAAGATCACTTCAGCTGTTTGCCGAAGTGATCTTATTTCTATCTATCCGTTTTCCTGCGGTGTTTCCAGAGGCTCCACATA
>RZYZ01000314.1 GCA_009930125.1 Clostridia bacterium
AAATAGACAAGAAAAGAGAGAGAAGTTTAGCATAAATTGCATTCTTCTCTCTCTTTTGTTCGAGTCTGACTTTTTTTGAGCTACTTTTTCAGTGGCCTCTGACAACAGGTCTTTCTTTTTTTTGAAAACTCTTGACTATCACAATGTAGTGCTATCTTTAGGATAGTAAGTAATAATGTAGAGGTGAGTTAGTTGAAAGCAGTAGTAGTATATTCATCCAAAACAGGATTCACAAAGAAATATGCTGAGTGGATTGCAGAAGATCTTTCTCTGGAAGCCTATGATCTCGAGGAATCAGATAATCTGAAAGAAGTCCTAAGTGGCGTGGACACGCTGATTTTTGGAGGGGGACTCTATGCCATCGGCATAAACGGCTTGAAAAAACTGCTCAATGAAAATCAGACAAAATCCATAAGCAATATTTTCGTGTTCTGTACAGGACTGTCTCTTCGCTCCGTAGAGGTTCAGAGAGAAATCTTCAAGAACAACCTGAAAGATGTTGAAAAAAACAATGTAAGACTATACTATTATAGAGGCGGATTCGATTTTCAGAAACTGAGCCTGATTGATCAGCTGCTCATGCGCATGCTGAAGCTGAAGATCCAGTGGAAAAAGAAGAAAGGTCCTTTATCGTCCGATGAAAAAGGGATGCTTGCCGTATTCCACCGGAAAGTGGATTTCACCGATCGTAATCTGATCCGTGAACTGGTAGATATGAAGTCCCTGTAACACCAGCACGATGCTTTTTCAGTCGAAATACATATTGATGGAAGAATTCCAGAGGGAGAAACATGAGAGATTTAATGCTGGCCGCACTGATCGGTTATTTACTTGGAAATATCCAGGCAGGTTATCTGCTGGGAAAACTGCTGAAAAAAGTGGATATCAGAACCTTAGGACAGGGGAATGCCGGTGCATCCAATGCTGTGGAATCCCTGGGATGGAAATTCGGTGTCCTTGTGGCACTGATCGACATTCTGAAAGGCGTAGCGGCAATCCTTCTTCTGAAATCCATGTTCTCCGTCGGATTTAATAAAGAAGGGGCTCTGTTCTTGTATACCTCTGGCTATTTTGCCATCCTCGGACATATCTATCCTTTCTACATGAAGTTCAAAGGTGGGAAGGGGACTGCGACACTGATCGGAATCCTACTGGGTATGAATCCAGTCTATGGAATCATCGCCATGTTCATCCTTGCCGGGGTGACCTTTGCAACGGACTATATCGCCATCGGTACCTTGTCACTCCTCTTCTACGTGCTCTTCATGACCATCTTCAAAGATCTCGGACTATGGCCGGTCATGATCACCATAGCAGGAGGACTCTTAAGTATCTGGCTTCATCTGCCAAACTTTCGGAGAATCCAGAATGGCCAGGAGACAAGGCTTTCGAAGGTGCTGCATCGAAATAAAGAATCAAAATAATGTACCTATATGAAATTCGATAAACAGATCCATAAGAAAAGACCAGGCAATCAAATGCCTGGTCTTTTCTCATCATCAGCTGAACCATATTTCTATTTCTCGAGCCGCACTTTCCGTTGAATCCGATGCATGAACCGTGTTGTAGGTCTTCGTCTGACCATATAGTCTTCGGATGGTTCCCTCAGCGGCTTCCGCCGGGTCGGTCTTTCCGTTGATCTCACGCGCAAGGGCAATGGCATTTTCGCCTTCAAGCACCAGTGCCACCAGCGGACTTCTTGTGATGTAGTTCATGAGATGATCAAAATAGGATCTTCCTATATGTTCTTCATAGTGTCTCATGACGATTTCTTGATCTGCATGCAGCATTCTCATTGCGGTCACCTTGAGCGCTCTCTCTTCGTAGAGACTGATGATTTTTCCGATGAGTTTTCTTTCCACGGCATCCGGTTTAATCAGTACCAATGTCTTTTCCATATAACTTCTCCTCACATTGTTGCTTTCTTTATTATATCAGTATAACACTGTATTTCAAGGAACAACGGTCATACCGCACAGAAATCCATTATGCTATACTTATAGAAAAAGAGGTGAGCACCAATGTCAAAAAGAGAGCAGCATCCTTTCGGGCCCCTGTATGATGAATCATCGAGCATTCTGATTCTGGGCAGCTTTCCTTCGGTGAAGTCCAGAGAAGAAAGTTTCTTCTACGGACATCCTCAGAACAGATTCTGGAAAGTCCTGAAAGCGGTGACAGGCTATCCGGGAGAGCTAGACACCATTGAAGACAAAAAGGAAATGCTGAAGAAGCATCACATCGCCCTCTGTGACACCATCGCTTCCTGCGATATCGAAGGTTCCAGTGACTCC
>RZYZ01000315.1 GCA_009930125.1 Clostridia bacterium
AATCTATACAGGGCAATGAGGGATACCGCGATGACCACATCCGGGTTCAATATGGGCAGATAGTTGAGATTCAGCGCCATCTGCTTGAAGGGCCCCTTTCTGGAATAGTGGATGCCGATGGCAGCAAGGGTCCCAAGAATCGTCGCCACGATGGTGGTCACCACGGCGATGATCATGGTATTGGTCAGGGCACTGATGACGGCTCTGTTGGAAAACAGGTCCTGATACCATTTCAGGGTGAATCCTGTGAAGGCTCCTCTTGATTTCGATTCATTGAAGGAATAGATGATCAGTACAATGATCGGCGCATAGAGGAAGAGAAAAATAAGTACCGTATAAAGATTTCTGAATCCCTTTCTTACCATAAGCCGCCTCTACCTCCTTCCAGATCTCCGCCGCCCTTGTTGGTCAGCGCCATGACGATGAGAATGATCACCATGAGAACGATGGACATGGCGGAGCCGAAGTGCCAGTCTCCCGTGTAGATGAACTGCTGCTCGATGACGTTACCGATGAGGGTCGTCTTGTTTCCACCTAAGAGGTTGGAGATGATGAAGGTGGATACCGCCGGGGTGAACACCATGGTGAATCCCGTCATGACGCCAGGAAGGCTCAGTGGGAAAATCACTCTTCGGAAAATGGTTTTTCTGTCCGCACCCAGATCCTGTGCCGCCTCAATGAGCTTCTTGTCCATCTTCACCAGTACGGAGTAGATGGGCAGCACCATGAAGGGCAGGAAGTTGTAGACCATACCCAGAATCACCGAACCGCTCTTGTAGAGAAGCTCCATGGACTCGAATCCCAGGAAGTTCAGAAAGGAATTGATGATTCCGTTCTTGCCGAGAATGGTGAGCCATGCATAGGTTCTCAGTAGAAAATTCATCCACATGGGTATGACGAAAAGCAGGATCAGATTGTTTCTCGTCTTGGCCTTTCTCTTGCTTGCGATGATGTAGGCGATGGGATAGCCCAGGATGAAGCAGATCACCGTGGAGATCAGTGAAAGCATCAGAGACCGTCCCAGCACATCCAGATAGATGGGGGACAGGAAACGCCTGAAGTTCTCCAGACTGAAGCGGAAGGTTTCATAATTATTGCTGTTTCCCGTGGTGAAAGCGAAATACCCCACAAGAAACAGGGGGATGAGGATAAAGATCAGCATCCATAAAACATACGGATACGAAGCCTTTCTCATTCTCAAGACGCTTCACCTCTTTTCATGATGTGGATGGCATCAGGCAGAATCTTCATGCCGATGACTTCTCCAAGAGGTGCCATGGCCGTACTCTGGATCAGGTAACGGAACCCGTCCACATTCACCACCATCTCGTAGTGCACCCCCTTGAAGGTCACTTCCTCCACCAGGCCTTTCAGCTGTCCTTCCTTGGCCGTGGTCATCTGGATGTCCTCGGGCCGAACCACCACCTCCACAGGCTCCATGGGCGCAAAGCCCTTGTCCACGCAGGGAAAGGTGACGCCCTGGAATTCCACCAGATAATCCTTGTGCATGATGCCCGGCAGGATGTTGGATTCTCCGATGAACTTCGCCACAAAGGCATTCTTCGGTTCATTATAGATGTCCACCGGGGTGCCGATCTGCTGGATGAGCCCCTCATTCATGACCACGATGGTATCGCTCATGGTGAGCGCTTCCTCCTGATCATGGGTCACATAGATGAAGGTGATGCCTACTCGTTTCTGGATGTTCTTGAGCTCGATCTGCATCTCTTTTCTAAGCTTCAGATCCAGTGCGCCCAGCGGCTCATCCAGAAGCAGCACCTTGGGTTCGTTGACCAGTGCTCTTGCGATGGCGATTCTCTGCTGCTGTCCGCCGGATAAAGAGTCCACTCCTCTTTTCTCGAAACCGGACAGGTTCACAAGCTTCAGCACTTCCGTGACTTTTTTCGTGATCTCCTCCTTGGGCATCTTCTTGATCTTCAGGCCGAAGGCGATGTTTTCATAGACATTGAGATGGGGAAACAGTGCATATTTCTGGAACACCGTATTCACCTGCCGCTCATAGGGAGGCACATCGGAAATGTCCTTACCGGAGAAAATCACTTTCCCTTCTGAAGGCGTCTCGAAGCCTGCAATGATCCTAAGGGTTGTGGTCTTGCCGCAGCCCGAAGGTCCGAGAAGGGTAAGAAATTCATTTTCTCTGATATAGAGATTCATGTTTTCCAGGACGGTGGTTTTCCCGAAACTTTTGGATATATTTTTAAGATCGATCATGATATTGGTTGTCATAGCGCTGTGTCCCCTTTCTAGAATATTGGCGG
>RZYZ01000316.1 GCA_009930125.1 Clostridia bacterium
GAAGTGTTCAGAATCCTTGGGGAAACGGAATACCAGCAGCATCTAAGTAATGTGGCACGACCTGAAGATTATGAGAACATTCTTTCAGCAGAGCTCAGAAGAGTGTATAAGCTCATGGATGAGCTCACTGGGGAAAAGATCATAACAAAGCTTCTGTCTCTCAAGTATGACTACCACAACCTGAAGGTGCTCGTGAAAGAGCGCGTTCTGGGAAAGAGCCTGTCGAGTCTTTATGTTCCCTATGGAACAGAAGACCTGACAAAGCTCAAGGCAGCCATGTCCCAGGAGGACTTCTCGGACCTTGACAGGAGAATCGGAGAAGCACTATATGAGACTGTAGCGGAATACGAGAAGAGCGGCGATCCTCAGATGATCGATATCGTTCTGGATCGTCACTACTACAGACACCTCCGTGCACTGGCTGATGAGACGGACATTCCGATGTTTCAGGAGTTCGTGAAGAATCAGGTGGACTTCACCAATATGAAGACGCTGATTCGTGTCAAGAAAATGGATAAGGAAATGAAATTCCTGGAAGAGGTTCTTCTGGATGGAGGAGCCATAGACAGAGACAAGATTCTTTATTCCATCAACGACACACTGGACGGCATCCTGGATAAATTCCACAAGGAAGATATCGGAAAACCGCTGACAGAGGGACTGGAGGCATTTCGAAGAACCGGTAGGCTGAGTGATTTTGAGAAGATCATCGACAATAGACTCATGGAGATCAATGAACCTTCGAGAAACATTGTCTTTGGACCAGAACCGCTGTTTTCCTACCTGCATGCCAAGGAAGCTGAAATCAAGGCACTGAGAATCATCATGATCTCGAAGATCAATAAGCTTTCTCCAGAAGTCATCAGGGAAAGGTTGCGTGATTTATATGTATAAGATAGGAGTAATCGGGGACAAGGATTCCATACTGCCTTTCAAAGCACTGGGCATCGATGTATTCCCTGTGGTTGGACCCGAGGAGACCAGAAAAACGCTGGATACTCTGGCCATGAAGAAATATGGAGTAGTGTTTATCACTGAACAGTCAGCTGTGCTCATTCCGGAGTCCATTGAACGGTATAATAAGGAAATCGTTCCTGCGGTGATCCTGATTCCAAGCAATCAGGGTAGCCTGAAGATCGGTCTGGACAGAATCAACGAGAATGTGGAAAAAGCTGTAGGTTCAAATATATTATAGAAGGAGCGCTCTAATGAAAGTCGGAAAAATAATTAAAGTGTCCGGCCCCCTTGTTGTTGCAGAGGGTATGGATGAAGCCAACGTCTATGACGTGGTTCAAGTTTCAGATAGAAAGCTCATTGGTGAAATAATCGAAATGAGAGGCGACAGGGCATCCATCCAGGTTTATGAAGAAACCACTGGAATCGGACCTGGCGAGCCTGTATATACAACAGGAGAACCTCTTTCCGTGGAACTGGGACCTGGACTTATCGAGTCCATGTTCGACGGAATACAGAGACCTCTGAATGCAATTATGGACCTGGTGGGAGATTTTCTTGAAAAAGGAGTGGTTGTACCATCCCTGAACCGAGAGAAATTATGGAAATTCACACCAACGGTGAAGGTCGGCGATGAAGTATCCCAGGGGGATGTCCTCGGAACCGTCCAGGAAACCACCGTTGTACTGCACAAGATCATGGTGCCTGCAGGAATCAAAGGCACAGTTAAGGAAATCAGAGAAGGAGAGTTCACCGTTGTGGATACCGTATGCGTACTGGAATCCGGCGAAGAACTCATGATGATGCAGAAGTGGCCTGTAAGAAAGCAGAGAGGATATGAAAACAAAATCAATCCTGACGAGCCTCTTGTTACAGGACAGAGAGTCATCGATACCTTCTTCCCCATCACCAAGGGAGGAACCGCTGCGGTTCCAGGACCCTTCGGATCCGGTAAGACCGTTGTTCAGCATCAGCTGGCCAAGTGGGCGGATTCCGAAATCGTGGTCTATGTAGGCTGCGGTGAACGTGGAAACGAGATGACGGACGTTCTTCTCGAGTTCCCTGAAATCAAAGACCCGAAGACCGGTGAGTCTCTCATGAAGAGAACCGTTCTGATCGCCAATACATCCAACATGCCGGTGGCAGCCAGAGAGGCTTCCATCTATACAGGAATCACCATCGCGGAATACTTCAGAGACATGGGCTACAGCGTAGCCATCATGGCAGACTCCACATCCAGATGGGCAGAAGCCCTCAGAGAGATGTCCGGTAGACTGGAAGAAATGCCTGGTGATGAAGGATATCCAGCGTACCTTGGATC
>RZYZ01000057.1 GCA_009930125.1 Clostridia bacterium
AACGAGACTCTGGAAGAGATCAGAAGCGACGGAACCTTTGATGAAATAAAAAAGGTGTATATCAATGATTAATATGCTCCAGTCAAGTTATCCGATGCTTCTTCAGGGTCTTGGACAGACGCTCTTCTATTTCATCATCACGCTCCTCACCTCATCCCTGCTTGGAGTACTGGTTACTTACCTCTACGGGTTCAGACGCATCAAACCCATCATCTCCGTGTACATCTCCATCGTGCGTGGAACCCCTCTACTGCTTCAGCTGATCTTCATCTTCTTCGGACTGCCCTATTTCGGCATCACGCTTGACCGGATGACTGCAGCGCTCATCGGTTTCACTTTCAACTATACCGGCTATATCGCTGAAATTCTGAGAGGAGGGATACAGAGTGTCCCTCAGGATCAGAAGGACGTGGCCTTTGTGCTGGGATTCTCGAAGTCCTACACATTCTACAAAATCCTTCTGCCACTTTCCGTGCGAAACAGCTTCCCTTCCCTGTCCAATGAAGTGCTGGTTCTCCTGAAAGATACTGCGCTGATCTATGCCCTGGGTCTCAGTGAGCTCATCAAAGTTTCCAGAACCCTGGCGAACATCTATGTGTCAGCGGCGCCTTTCATCATTGTGGGGCTCATCTATTTCACGCTGAGCATCATCATTGAAAAAGTGCTGAAGAAAATCGAGAAAAACATGAGGAAGGTGACCATCTAGTGTTTAGAGCAGAGAATATATCCAAATCCTATGGGGACCTGAAAGTCCTTGAAAATATGAACTTTCAGGTAGAGAAGAATGAAGTGCTTGCCATAGTGGGTCCTTCGGGCGTAGGGAAATCCACCCTGCTGAAATGCATCGTGCAGCTGGAGAAGCAGGATGGGGGCGACTTCTATCTCAATGAGACGAAAGTGGATGAAAAGAACAGGATCCGCATCGGCCTGGTCTTTCAGTCCTCCTCACTGTTTCAGCATCTGAATGTCATGGACAATCTTCTCATTGCCGTGAAATACCATAAGCTCTATGAGGAAAAGGAGGCCGTGAAGAAAGCGGAAGCCTATCTCAGAGAGTTCGGGCTGTCGGACAAGAAGGCCGCCTATCCTTCGGAGCTTTCCGGTGGTCAGAAGCAGAGAATCGCCATCATCAGAGCCCTTCTTCTGAATCCTCTGGTGCTGTGCTTTGATGAACCCACCAGCAGCCTGGATGCGGAAAACAAGACCCTTCTCATCGACATCATCCGTAAAATCAAGAAGGAACAGGCTGTCATTGTGGTATCCCATGATGAAGACTTCATTGAAAGAGTCGCAGATCAAAAAGTAATTCTGGGATAGCTGTCAAAACCTCATTCATTTTCTGTATAATGATAATATATGGTTTACGCAGCAAGGAAGATGGAGGATTACGATGGGTCTCATTTACTGGTTTCTCTATTTCATAATCTACAGTGTGGCAGGATGGGTCTATGAATCCATTCTGTGTTCCATCACCGGCAGGAAACTGGTCAACAGGGGGTTTCTCAATGGCCCGCTCTGCCCGGTCTACGGTTTCGGAGCACTCCTTATTATTCTGGTATTTTATGGTAAAGACACAGGACTTTTGCCCCTCTTCCTGTCCAGCATGGTTCTGACCACTACGGTGGAATATGTCACCTCGGTACTTCTGGAGACATTCTTCCATGCCAGGTGGTGGGATTATTCGAAAAGACCGTTCAACATTCATGGACGAGTCTATCTCACTGGAGCCCTTGTCTTCGCATCGCTCTCCGTTCTGGTGGTGAACGTTTTCCATCCGGCCATTGAAGCCTATCTGTATCAGCAGCCTATGATTCTCTTAAGTTATCTTTCTCTGATTATTTTTCTGGCTGTTCTGTCCGACCTGGTCTTCACCGTAAGACATCTGCTCCTGCTCAATAAGCGGATTGCCATGGTCAAGGAAGAATTTGACAGACTGGTGAAGGAAGGCGAGATCCGACTGGAAGAACTGAAGCATATGCTGCAGACCAGACTGGAGGATACGGCCATCTATACGGATAAGGTGAGACTTCTTTTTCAGAAGGGCCGGTATCAGAACCGAAGACTCTTCAATGCCTTTCCAGACATCACTCCTCTGAAGAACAGGGAAATCTTCAATAAACTGAAAAACACCTATCTGACCGGTAGGAAGAAAATAGATGATACAATCAGTAAAATGCGTGATTCATAATAGTTCAAAAACAGGAAGCTCCAGATCAGGGCTTCCTATTTTATGCTTTCTTTAAAATATATTCCCTATAGAACTCCCCTATTCAATGCGTCAAAGAAATCATTCCAGTGAACTTTGTAAACGTACTATTAACAAAATACATATGGCCAGTAAATTTAATTGTATGCTATTGAATTTGACTATCAATTGCGTTATAGTAGACACATAAGTTCATTGAACCTTCTGATTGCAGAAGTGAAAAATGATTTGAAAAAAACAGAATTTGGAGGAATTAAATAATGAAACATGAATTACCAAAATTACCTTATGATTATAACGCTTTAGAGCCTTACGTGGATGCACAGACCATGGAGATCCATTACAGCAAGCATCACAACGGTTATGTGACCAAGCTGAACGGTGCTCTTGAAAAGTATCCTGAACTGCAGGAAAAGAGCCTGAAGGAACTGCTGACAGATCTTAACGCAATCCCTGAAGATATCAGAGGTGCTGTAAGAAACAATGGTGGAGGACACATGAACCACTCCCTGTTCTGGACCGTTATGAAGAAGGCCGAAGGACAGAAGCCAGAAGGTGAACTGCTGGAAGCAATCAATGAGAAGTTCGGAAGCTTTGAAGAATTCAAGACTGTTTTCTCCGATGCTGCAGCAACGAGATTCGGATCCGGCTGGGCATGGCTTGTAGTGAAGGACGGAAAGCTTGAAGTAATGTCCACACCAAACCAGGACAACCCCGTATCAGAAGGATACGAACCCATCTTAGGACTGGATGTATGGGAACATGCATACTATCTGAAGTATCAGAACAGAAGACCTGAATACATTGAAAACTGGTTCAACGTAGTGAACTGGGAAGAAGTATCAAAGTTATACAAAGAAGCAAAATAGTCAATTTGTGAAAACCCCAAATTAATATATATTTCAACTGGCCTAAAACTCCGCTGTTCCCCCAGCGGAGTTTTTTCGTCCGAAATAATACAGAATACCTTATTGTCATACAGAAATTGGCTATAATTCAAAACTGTCAGTCAATTTTACGGTATATTAATTCTATCAATATCTTTACGGAGGTTCCACATGAGAAATATTGCCATTGACGATTTCAAAAACTACAAATTTCTGTCCGGCATCGAGCACGCACCGGATGGAAATTATGCCGCCTTTGTGCTCCACGAAGTGGACATGGAGGGCAACAAGTATCTGTCCAATCTGTATCTTCTGGATGTAAAAAGTGGTGAGACCAGAAAGCTCACCGCCTTCAACAAGGAATCCAGCTTCAAATGGCTTGATGCGGAAAACATTCTGTTCACAACCATTCGAGAGGATAAAGACAAAGAGGAAAGCGAATCACTGAAAGAATTCACTCAGGTTTATAAAATCAACATCCATGGTGGAGAAGCGGACAAGTACATTCGCTTCAACAAGAAGGTAAGTGCCTATGAAGTCCTTCATAACGGATTGCTTCTTGCTTCCGCCTATTATGACAACAACAGCAAGGACCAGCTTACCCTAGATGAGAAAGAGCTCAGCGATGAGCTGAAAAGACTGAAGGAAGAAAAGGACTATGAAGTTCTGGATGAGATCCCTTACTGGTCCAACGGCAACGGATTCACCTCAAGAAAAAGAAACCGCCTGTCTCTTTTCGATGAGAAAGGACAGTTCATCAAGTATCTCACCGGTGAATACACAAACATCGAAAGCATCAAACTCAATGAGAAGAAGGACCAGGCAGTGATCCTCTCCAGCACCTTCATGGACAAGGAGGAGCTCTACAACGAACTGTCCATTTTTGATGGTGCTGCAGTGATCAAGCTGGAGACCAAAGGGCTATCCATGTCCTATGCGGAGTTCCTGTCTGAGAACATGCTGATCCTCACCGCTTCCGACATGAAAACCCTCGGAATCAATGAAAACAGCAAGTTCTATACCTACAATCTTGAAAATGGAGAACTGAAGCTCATTACAGAAGACCTGGATATCTCCCTATACAGTTCCGTAGGAAGCGATTCCAGATACGGTGGCGGAAAATCAAGAGTCATCGATCAGGAAGAGCTCTACTTCACCACAACCCAGGGCACCGATTCCCATATCATGAAAATCGGCGCCGCCGGGGAGATCAAGGAAGTGTTGACGGAAGAAGGTTCCGTAGACTCCATCAGTGTCAAAGACGGGAACATTCTCTTCATCGGTATGAAGAATACTTCCCTTCAGGAAATCCATAAAGTGGAAAACGGAAAGTCTGTCCAGCTCACAGGCTTCAACGACTGGATCAGAGACGAACTGAAACTTTCCATTCCAGAGCCTCTCTCCTATACCCTGGAAGACGGCAGAACCATCGACGGGTTTGTGCTGAAACCAGCGGATTACGAGGAAGGAAAAAAATATCCTGCACTTCTTGAAATCCATGGTGGTCCGAAGACAGTCTATGGAAGCGTGTTCTATCATGAACTGCAGTACTTCGCCAGCAGCGGTTACTTTGTGATCTTCTGCAACCCTAGAGGAAGCGATGGAAAAGGAAATGATTTCTCGGACATCAGAGGAAAGTACGGAGACATCGACTACGAAGATCTCATGAACTTCACGGATCTGGCACTGAAGACCTACAAGGACATAAACGAAGATCTTCTCTTCGTCACAGGCGGTTCCTATGGCGGCTTCATGACCAACTGGATCATCGGCCACACAGACCGGTTTAAGGCAGCCGCTTCCCAGAGAAGCATCTCCAACTGGATCTCCATGTTCAACACCACGGACATCGGCTACTATTTTGCCGATGATCAGACCGCTGCAACTCCATGGGAGAATCACGAGAAAATGTGGGATCAGTCTCCACTGAAGTATGCAGATAAAGTCAAGACACCTACACTGTTCATTCACTCAGAAGAAGATTACAGATGCTGGATCACAGAAGGGCTCCAGATGTTCACCGCCCTGAAGTTCCATGGCGTGGACTCCAGGCTCTGCATGTTCAGAGGAGAAAACCATGAACTCTCCCGATCAGGAAAACCAAAGCATCGTGTGAGAAGACTCACTGAAATGGATGAATGGTTCAAGAAGTACAAGGAACTGAACCAGTAACAATCGCAAGCTTCAAACACTCCTATATATCTGAACTGGCTGTATCAGCCAGTTCATTTTCTTTTCCAGCATCATTTTTATGCCTCTTTCAGGAAACTGCACCCTTCTCAAGGACTGAAAAGTCAACCGACATTCAGAATCAGACAGGGATTCCATAAAATTGACACAATCTTTACCTTCGTTCATTGACACGTTAATATTATTACACTATAGTACTAATAAATATCAAAGAGGAGATGAATCATTTGAATAAAAAAATGCTCCAATCCCTGATCGATGGAGCCAGCGGTAAAACCCCCTGCGATCTGATCCTGAAAAACGGCAGGGTTCTGGATGTGTTCAGCGGCGAAATTCTCAGTGAATCCGTTGCAGTGAAAGACGGCATGATTGTGGGACTGGGTCCTGCCTATGCTGGAACCGTAGAAGTGGATCTTCAGGGCGCCTATATCGTTCCTGGTCTCATCGACGCCCATATCCATATAGAATCCACCCTGGCCACACCAAAGGAATTTTCAAAGGCGGCCACAAAGCATGGCATCACCACCGTGATCATGGACCCCCATGAAATCGGGAATGTTCTGGGCACGGAAGGACTCACCTATATGCTGAATGCCTCGGAAAATCTTCCGGTGGATTTTCAGATGATGCTTCCCTCCTGTGTGCCGGCCACAAGACATGAGACTTCCGGTGCAGTGCTATCCGCTCGAGATCTTGCTCCATTTTATGATCACGCCCGGGTATCCGGCCTTGCTGAGGTCATGGACCTTCCTTCTGTGAGAGAAACCTCCGACGACATGATGGAGAAATTGCTGGATGCACAGAATCATCGAAAAACCATCGATGGACATGGCTCCGGCCTGTCATTTATGGACAACAACATCTACCGCACCGCCGGAATCAGAACGGACCATGAATGCACTACGCTGGAGGAAGCCAGGGACAGACTGAAGAAAGGCTTCTACATCCATATCCGGGAAGGCTCCGTGGCCAAGAATTTCGACGCTCTAATCCCTCTGGTGAACAAGAACAATCACCGAAGATTCACCTTCTGTACAGATGACATCTATGTGGATGATCTTTATGATCACGGCAGTATAGACGCCATGGTGAGAAAAGCCATGGAAAATCAGCTGGACCCCGTCGATGCTGTCAGAATGGCTACGCTGAATCCTGCTGAATGCTATGGACTCAGCCGAAAAGGCGCAGTGGCCCCTGGCTATGAGGCCGATCTAGTGATTCTGGACAATCTGGAAGCCTTCACCATCCGGTCTGTCTACAAAAACGGAAATCTCATCTGGGATAAGGAAAACCTGGTGTATGACTATCCGGACAGCGATGTTCCTGAACCGGAAAACACCATAAAGCTTCCTGATTTCACAGATGAGCATCTTGCCATCGGAACCGCAACAGGCATGCTGAATCTCATCGAGATTCAGCCCAACAGTCTTCTGACCAGCCATCTGACCATGGATTACGAAAAGTACCGGAATTTCAGACCGGATCCTTCAGAAGATCTGGCAAAGCTCTTTGTCATGGAAAGACATGGTCGAAACGGAAGCCTCGGAAAGGGAATCGTCAAGGGCTTCCATATGCAGAAGGGTGCTGTGGCTACGACCATCGCCCATGACTCCCATAACCTGGTGGCGCTGGGGATGAGCGACGAAGATCTGATGCTGGCTGTGAAGAGAATCGAAGAAATCGGTGGTGGTATTGTCATCGCAGAGGATGGAAAAATTCTGGCTGAGCTGAAGCTTGATATCGCAGGGCTCATGTCCAGCGATCCTCTGGAAAAAATCAGCGAAGATCTGAAAAAACTCCACTCTGCATCCAGACTGATTTTCCAGGATATCCGGTTCAATCCTTTCCTTACCCTCTCCTTTCTGACCTTACCTGTGATCCCCGAGCTGAAAATCACCGATCAGGGACTTTACCATATGACGGAAGGACGGTTCATCGGAGTCGATGAAATCCTACCCTAGAAGAATCCGATTTACGACAAATTGAAAATCCTGGAAAAGCAGATCTGCTCTTCCAGGATTTTTTATCGAACTTTTTTATTCTCTGATGTAGGTCTTGTCTTCAACCGGTTCATTTTCAGGCAGGCTATTTTCTTCCGCCAGCAGTTTTTTCAGTTCGTCTTCCATAAACTTATAGAGTTTCTCCCAGCTGACCACCTTGAAGTTATGCTTTTCATCAATCATGGAGACAGCGGAAAACTCCTCTTTTCCGTCCAGTTTTCGGAAGAGAAAGTGGACCCCCTTGTAATCCAGCACCAGTACGCGATCGGCACTCATATAGCCCTGACTGAGCAGGTCATAGGCATTACAGAACTCGCACAGATAGCCGATCAGTGTCTCGCCCATACTGTCAATGCTGGTGACAGAGTACTTCCCTGTAACCCAGCGATACCATCCATCATGGAGATTGACGAAATTGAAAAACTCATTATGGTTCTTCAGTAGACGCCGTAATGATGCAATTTCGATTTTCTTTTTTTCCTCAACTATTTCTCTTCTTTCGTTATCTTTGACTTCCATCCTTTTCACCCCAGGTAGTATAATATTCTAAAAATTCTTATACTTAGTATAACACACTTCCGTGTTTCCTTTAATAACGTAAAGCAAACAATATGTAAAACTATTGGAGATGTTTTGGGAATGGAGAACATATAATAAAAGTGTATGGAAAAACCATACACTTTATACTTATTCTTTTTTGGCTTTCTCCACTCTGAGACTCTTCCCTTTGATCTTTCTTTCCGAGAGTCCCTTCCTGGCGATTTCACCTTTTCCGTTCATGATGTCGATGTAGGAACCCTGCTCCAGCACTTTGATGATGCCGATGTCTTCCGGTTCGATGCCGTCAATGGCGTTCAGCGTACCCACGATATCAAGCGGTCTGATCTTCTTTTTCTTTCCGCCATTGATATAGAGTTTCATGATGTCTGTATGGGTGACCTTCTTTTTGGGCCTGTTTCTTCTGAGGTTCTTCTGGAACTCCCTGAATCCGTCCTTTCCGTTTCTGTAGGGCTCATAGTCCATATGACTGATCTCCCCCAGGGAGGATCCGATATACTGCTCCACTTCAGACACCTTTCTCAGATCGTACTCCGTGATGAAGTAGATGGCCAGACCTTTTTTGAAGTTTCTGCCTGTTCTGCCCTTGCGATGGACATAGCTTTCCTTTTCCACCGGAAAATCATAGCTCAAGGAAATATCAAGATCCGATACATCTATTCCTCTGGAAGCCACATCCGTGGCCACCATATAGGGGATCTCCTTGTTTTTGAATCTTTCCATGGCCTTCAGCCTGTCTTCCTGCATCATTCCACCATGGATCTTCAGTGCATCGATGTTGGCCCCTTCCAGTCTCTTCTGAAGTCTGTCGCATTCATCCTTCGTATTGACGAAGATGATCATGCCCTGGGGCTTTCTTCCGTAAATAACGGAAAGAAGTGCTTTCCACTTGTCCTTCACATCCAGCTCATAATGGAGTGCTTCGATGTTCAGCTCTTCATCCCTGGCTGCCTCGATGATCCTGAAATCCGATGTGATCTCTGATGCCAGTTCTCTCACGCTCTCGGTGATGGTGGCGGAGAACATCATGGTCTGCTTCACATTCCTCAGATGCCGCACGATCTCCATGACTTCATCTGTGAACCCGCGATCCAGCAGCTCATCCACTTCGTCAATGATGAGGTGCTTAATGGAGGACACATCAATGGTCCCTCTCTTGATATGATCCAGAACCCTTCCCGGGGTTCCGCTGATGGCCTGATGTCTGTTTTTCATGGCGGAGATCTGCTCCTGGAACGGCTGCTTTCCGAATACTGCTACACAGGAAAGCTTCTTGTATCTTCCCAGCGTATCGTACTCGTTTTTGATCTGCAGGGCCAGTTCTCTGGAAGGTGCCAGAATCAGTGTATTGGCATTATTTTCCTCCCAGGAGGTTCTCTCCAGAATGGGCATGAGAAAGGCGATGGTCTTTCCGCTTCCGGTGGAGGAAGAGCCCAGTATATTTTCTCCGGCCAGGGCCACAGGACCCACTTTCTCCTGTATTTCTGTCAGTTCCTTGAAACCCAGACTCTCAATAGCCTTGAGGATTTCACTGTCTATATTGAGACTTGTAAATTTTCTACTCATTATTACTCCTTGTTTTCTACGGCTGTGATTCTCTTCTTCTATTTTTTCGCAGTCCGTATTTTCCGCAAAAAAATAGCTCACCTCACGTGAGAACAACCTTCACTTTTCCAATCCAATGGGACGCAATGTTTCTACTTATTATATGCTAAGAACCATTCAGTTGCAAATGAAATCCGCAATTTCTGCATGTAGTGCTTTTCAGAAAAGGGTCAGAGCATGCATCGCCCTGACCCTTTTTCCTCTCTTATCTGAAATCCTGTCCCCCATTGACCTGAATGACCTCTCCCACCAGGTAGGAAGCTTCTTCCGATGCCACGAAATAGATGGCTTTGGCGATGTCCTCCGGCTTACCGAGCCTTCCCGCCGGAATACCCTTCACCCAGGAATCCAGAAGGTCTCTGCTGGTTTCACTGTGAAAATCCGTATCGATGGTTCCGGGAGAAACCGCATTGACACGAATACCGTATGGAATCAGCTCCTTGGCAAGGCCTCTTGTGAACGTTAAAAGACCCGCCTTGGTCACTGCATAAGCGGCAGCTCCAGGACCGCCGCCCATATGGGCTGCGATGGAAGTGATATTCACGATGCTTCCTCCGTTTATCTTGAGATAAGGGATGGCTCCGCGGGAAACATAGAAGGCGCTGGTTAGATTCAGATCCATCACCGCATTCCAGTGGGCTGTCTCCATCCCTTCCACGGATTTTCTGCCAAGAAGCCCGCCGGCATTATTCACCACCACATCCAGTCGACCGAATTTTTCTGTGACGGCTTCGATCATGGCATTCACTTCTTCTTCCTTGGTCACATCGGCTTTGAAATAGTACGCCTCATAGCCCAGATCCCTCAGCTTCTTTTCCGCTGAAGCGCCATTCTCCTCTTGGATTCCGTTTATCGCCACGATAAACCCTTCCTTCCCGAACCTTTCCGCTGCCGCAAGTCCAATTCCTCGGGTCCCGCCCGTTATGAGCGCCACTTTCTTCTTCATCTCAATTCTCTCTCCTCTTGTGATCTTCTTTTTTCTTATTATAGCCCATCCTGACCAGTTCTCTCTACTGAATTTCCTGTTTCGAGATAGAGGCAGGAAAAAATAGTACAGTGGTCTTGCTGCACGAAGTATATTCGCGTAGATAGAAATCTGAAGTCTTTGATACCAGGCTCTATACATAGCGAAGAGTTCATCTCAGGAAGTTCCAACAATTCGGAGGAGTGCTTAGCATCCTTCACTCACTTTGATATAAATATAACTATAACTGTTATATATAAATAACTACTTACTCCTTGGAATGAATGTAATATTAATAAAAGGAGATTTTATGGATAACTATACATTAGCCAATGGCTTGCAGATCCCCAGCATAGGTTACGGCACATGGAAGAATGTGAAGCCCGAAGAATGCGTGGACGGAGTGAAATTCGCTCTGGAACTGGGCTTCAAACACATCGACTGCGCAAGAGTCTATGCCAATGA
>RZYZ01000058.1 GCA_009930125.1 Clostridia bacterium
GAAAAGGCAAACTTCGATCCGTTAAGAGTCATAGAAGTATGTTAAGCAGATAATTTTTGAAGATAGTGAAGAAATGAAGTGAAAATCCTGATACGATATAGAGAAGAAATCAGAAGTCGAGTGAAGAATCCGAAATGAAACCTTGAGACCAGAAGTAAGAAATAAAGGAAAGTGATGACGGATGTATAAGGAGTTTTTTAGTATGGTGAAGAAGAATGCACCCAATGAAATGATCGTGGTGGATGGCGTGGTGGGCTCAGGCAAGACCACACTGATGAATATACTGAAAGAGGAGCTGGGGGTATCAGGATTTGAAGAACCGGTGACGGACAATCCCATCCTGGGGAAGTTCTATCATGATCGGAAACGCTATGCGTTCCCGCTTCAGATCTTTTTCCTGAACAGAAGATTCCGTATGCTGAAGGAAGCCCAGGCGAAGAAGGTATCCAGTGTCATGGACCGCAGCATTTACGGCGATGTGATCTTTGCCAAGCTTCTTCATGATGGAGGAGATATGGAGAAGGACGAGTTTGATCTCTATCAGGACCTACTGACCAACATGCTGGACCATATCGAAGCACCGAAGCTCATGATCTATCTGAGGGCGGATGTGGATACCGCCATCGACCGCATCGAAAAGAGAGGACGGGACTACGAACAGATTGTGGAAAGGGACTACTGGGAGAGACTAAACAGAGAGTATGAGGCCTATTTCTCCGCCTACAATCTATCCAAGCTTCTCATCATTGAAGCGAAAGACTACGACATCAGAGACTCGGAGGAAGACAGAAAGAAAGTGGTGCAGCTGGTCAGAGAGGCCTTGGCGGAAACGGAAAGAAAGTAAGAAGAATCTGGAAGGACTGGAGCAGAAAAAAGAAAAGCTTCAGTCTTTTTCTGTGTCAATTTTCCGGTGGCGGACAAATGCATATGCCTTGCAGTACAAGGACATGGAAAAATGTGCAATATGAAATGTTAAAATTTTGATAATGAATCACTTTCTTAAAGGAAAGACGGAAAAGCTTTAAAACCGTTTACATTCCTAAGCGTTTTTCTTCTTACAATCAATAATTTTTCGAATAACTGAAGAAATCATATAAAAAATCGGAAAAGAAAGTTTCGTGATTTAATATGTTATAATTTTGGCGAGAAGTACGAAAACCTGTTAATTCTGCACTTTAGATGTACTTCTGCATCCATAGGTCTAGGTTTGTCAGCGAAAGAGATTTATGATAAGTCCAGGACGGATCGAATCGGTTATTTGAATGAAAAAAGAAGATGTCTAAGGAGGAAATTCAATGTCAACTATGGATTTACTGGGGCTCAGAAGAGAACAGTTAAAGGAAGGGTATTCTGTATGCAGGCTGATCAATGAGGCCGTGGCCAGAGGGGAAGGCAGACTGACCAGAGAAGGGGCCCTGCTCATTGAAACCGGACAGTATACAGGGCGTTCGCCCAAGGACCGTTTTATTGTGAGAGATGAAGTCACGAAAGAGACTGTGGCTTACGGCAAAACCAATTTGCCCATGGATGAAGAGGTCTATCAGAATCTTCTTCAGAAGACGAAAGAATATATGAGAGAAAAGGAACTGTATCTGGTGAAGGCACTGGCCGGTTCTTCCGACAAGTATGCGCTGAAGATCAATGTGCTCTGCGAGGATGCGGCTCAGGCAGCCTTCTCCAGTCAGATTTTCATCAAGGACAATGAAAGAGAGGACCTGGATGCGGACTTCACCGTCGTGGCTCTGCCGAACCTGAAGGCAGAAGGGGAAAAGGACGGCATCCATTCGGAAGCCTTCATCATCATCAGCTTCAGAGACCGTCTGGTACTCATAGGCGGCACTAAGTACTCCGGAGAAATCAAGAAATCCGTGTTCTCCGTGATGAATTATCTGCTGCCGGAAGAAGGCGTTCTTCCCATGCACTGCTCCGCCAACATGGGCAATGACGGAAAAACGGCGCTGTTCTTCGGACTTTCCGGAACAGGCAAGACCACCTTATCAGCGGACCCCAAGAGACTCCTCATCGGGGATGATGAACACGGCTGGTCGGAAGAAGGGATCTTCAACTTCGAGGGCGGATGCTATGCCAAGTGCATCAACCTGGATGCGGAGAAGGAAAAGGAAATCTATGAGGCCATCCGTTTCGGAACGGTTCTTGAAAATGTGGTGGTCAACGACAAGGGAGAAGCAGATTACTGCGACAATGTCCTGACGGAGAACACCCGCTGCACCTATCCTCTGGAATACATCGAGCACAGAGTGGATGAGAAGAAGGGGGGACACCCCAGCACCATCCTGTTCCTCACGGCGGATGCCTTCGGTGTCATCCCGCCGGTGTCCAGGCTTACAAGAGAAGGAGCCATGTATCACTTCATGTCCGGCTACACCTCAAAGCTTGCCGGAACGGAAAGAGGCATCGTCAATCCGGAAACCACCTTCAGCGCACTCTTCGGGGAGCCTTTCATGCCAAGGGAGATTGAAACCTATGCCCAGCTTCTGGGAGAGATGATCGATCAGCATGAGACAGAGGTCTACCTCATCAATACCGGCTGGAGCGGCGGTGTATACGGAGTAGGTCAGAGAACACCGCTGAAGTATACAAGGCTCATGGTGGATGCGGCTTTAAACGGAGATTTCAGGGATGTGGAATTCGTCCATGATGAGATCTTCAATCTGGATATTCCAGTGAAGGTGCCAGGGGTACCCGATGAGATCCTCATTCCGAAGAACCTGTGGAAGGATCCTTTAGAGTGTGAGAAGGTGGCCATGGAGCTTTCCGGAAAGTTCAAAGAGAATTTCCATCGTTTCAGGGATGTATCTGAAAACATCACCCAGGCAGGACCTTATTAATACCATTCCCATTTCATAGCTGTAAAGATTCAGTGCTGTCAGAAAAAAGTTTTCGTAGGAGGAAGCAGACAGTACTGGGTCTTTCTTTTGCTTTCTATTGACATAGTGGAAGTTATGACAACTCACAGAAGTCTCAAATTGTTCTTTTTCTGAAGTTTTAAGACTAATTTCAAGTATTCTCAACAGAATTTGTGTAAAATAGATGAGGAATGATAAATGAGAAATACGGAGGAAATTATTTTGGATATTTATTTTATATTTAAGGCCATCGTGGTCGCCATCGTGGAAGGCCTCACGGAGTTTGTACCCGTATCGTCCACAGGACATATGATTCTGGCGGGAGACCTCATCGGGTTTCCGGAGAATCCATTCACCAGAATGTTCAACGTGGTGATTCAGCTGGGCGCAATCCTTGCCATCGTCGTCCTCTACTGGGACAAGCTTTTCACCATGGCGAAGTCCTTCTTCAAAGGAGAGAAGAAAGGTCTGAACTTCGGTATCGCCCTGATCATCGGGGTGCTTCCTGCAGCGGTTCTGGGCTTTCTGTTCGAAGACTTCATTGATGCCTATCTTTTCAAGCCCCTTCCCGTGATCATCGGCCTTTTCGTGGGTGCCATTCTTCTGATATTCGTGGAGAACAGATATCGC
Organism: Clostridia bacterium; assembly: GCA_009930125.1. Classification (GTDB taxonomy): domain Bacteria; phylum Bacillota; class Clostridia; order Clostridiales; family Clostridiaceae; genus Proteiniclasticum. The sequence goes on from RZYZ01000058.1 coordinate 3,498, forward strand.
GGGAAAGCCCATATTCATGAAGTGGAGGACATCTCGAAGCTTTCTGCGCTGAAGATCGGATTCTTCCAGTGCCTGGCCATGTGGCCTGGCATGTCCAGGTCCTCCTCCACCATCATGGGTGGATGGATCAGCGGACTGGATTCCAAGATCGCATCTGAGTATTCTTTCTTCCTGGCCATTCCTGTCATGATCGGGGCATCGCTTCTCAAGATGGTGAAGTTCCAGTCTGATGTGGGATTCGATTCCTTGGGCACAACGGAATGGGTCTCCTTCGGACTGGGCTTTGTGGTGGCGTTCATCGTGGCGCTTCTCTGCGTGAAGGCCTTCATCAGCTACATCCAGAGAAAACCTATGAAGATCTTCGCCTACTACAGAATCGCCATTTCAGCGATCTTCGCGGTGCTTCTTCTCACTCAGGCGATCAGCCTTTAAAGGTTTTCCTTTCTTTTTCCTTTTATGGTAAAATGAGCTTAGTAACAAATTGGAGTGATTGTAAATGAAAGAAGTTAGAAGATATCTTGAAGACCGTCTTGGAAAATACAGTTTTTATTTTGAAGATCTGAAGTCCGGGTTCATCTACGGATACAATGAACACGTCAAAATGACTTCTGCAGGGTGCATGAAGCTTCCTGTGGCCATGGCTGTCATTAAGGATGTGGAAGAAGGCAAGCTTTCACTGGATGATCTTGTGCTTCTGGAGAGCAGAGACCGTGTGGAAGGTTCCGGGATTCTGAAACATCTGAATTCCAGAGAATATACGGTGAATGAACTGGTCATCGTGATGCTGGTGGAAAGCGACAACACAGCTACCCAGAAACTGGTCAGCCTCATCGGGTTCGAGGAGCTGAAGGCGAAATTCGAGGAGATGGGACTGAAGGACACCACCATGAATGATATGCCGGGTTCGCCCATCAATCTCACAACGAGCTTTGATCTTTCTCTTTGCTGGAAACTGCTGAAGGACGAAAGCTATCTTTCCAAAGAGCATTCCAGATACATCATCGAGCTTCTGAAAAGCGAGAACAAGAAAAAGAAGACCGCATTCTATCTGGATGAGTCCCTGAAGCATAAGATCGCCAGCAAAGCTGGAGATATGCAGGGCGTGGAGAATGACACCACCCTCATCGATCTTCAGAAAGGGGATTTCATCTTCACCATCATGAGTGCGGACATTCCAAACAGCGTCTATGGTCTGGTGTCTTTGGCCAAGTCCGGGAAGATGATCTGGGACGGCATCACCTACAACTGGAAATAATACTAGTGGAACACTATGAGAGATACCGGCAGCCTGAGTTACCGGTATTTTTCTATGCAATGAATTCCATGGCTCATCTCTTCCAAACTATGGTATACTTATATAGATTAAAACCTTTGTAGTCAGTTGCTGCAAAGTGAATAGTACAGGTCTTAACAGAAGATCAGATGAAAGACAGGTGGAGGTTACATATGAGGTATAAAGGACTGACGGTAGTCTTATTCACTGTGGTGACAGTGGGATTCATTGCCGGACTATTAAGCTATAACAGAAAAATGGATGAAATGCTGGGCAAGGAGATTGTGCAGGCCACCGCAGCGGATTTCAAGTTTTCAGACACGAAGGAGGATCCGACGCCTCCAGAGGAAGAGGTGATTCCTGAAGAGCCTCAGAATCAGATGGAAGAGACAGAGGATGTCACGGTTCCATCTCTTCTGGGTCTGTCGGAGAATGAAGCGATTGCGAAGCTCATCGAACTAGGTCTGACGGCAGTTCGGGAAGAGGCCTACGATGAGGAGACACCGGAAGGAAAAATCCTTTCTCAGGATCCCTTGCCACAGTCTTTGGTAGAAGCTGGAACCATAGTCCGGTTCACGGTGAGCCTCGGCAGTGAGGAAGTAGGCGAAGTGGCGCAGATCATTGTACCGAATCTCATCGGATACACCAAAGAGGCTGCCGAAACGGAGCTCAGGGAACTGGGATTTCTTGTGGAGTATGAATACAATCCTTCGGAGCATTATGACGAGGGCTATGTCTACAGTCAGAATTACAAAGTCGGAGCTGAGGTGGATCTGGGTACCACGGTGAAAATCAGAATCAGCACCGGAAATGAATAAGAGTGGTAAAGGTGTCAGATGAAACAGTCTGCACCTTTTTTTTTTCTTAGGGTTCAGGGGTATCCTATGGTATAATGATACATAATCAATATGTATCAAGTGAGGGGGCTATTATATGGGGAAGAAATCTATCGCAGTCATAGTATTCATACTGGTCACTATAGGATTCCTTTTTGGTTTTGTCACCTATAATGAGCGGCTTGGCGAAATGCTGGATAAGGAGATCAGCCCTCAGGTGGTGGTGCCGGAGGAAGTAGAAAAGCCTCAGCAGCCGGTGACGGAGGAGCCTACCGAAAGCGAGCCGGATGCGGAAGAGCCTGATGTGGATGGTGAGCCGAAGGAACCAGACGAGGCATCGGAGCTTACGGTGATTCCCTACATCATCGGACTTCATGTGGAGGATGCGGTGAAGGCGCTGGAGGAAAGCAGCCTTGTTCCTGATATTCATCTAGAATATGTGGACGGGGTCGAGAAAGAGTATGTGTTCTATCAGAGACCTCCTAGAAACCAGGAAGTTCCGGCAGGAACCACAGTGAGCTTCAGTGTGAGCAGGGGCCCCTATGGAAGCTTGGGAGCTGAAACGAAGGTCATGATGCCGATCGTCATGGGCAAGACCCGGGCGCAGGCGGAGAACGCACTGATCGAAGCGGGTCTTCTGGTGAAAATCAGGGAAAGCTATTCCAGTGAGGTGATGAAGGGGAATGTGATTTCTTCAGACACCGCTGCTGGAAAAGAGGTTGAGGAAGGTAGTACCGTCATCATCACGGTAAGCCTCGGGAAGGAGCCTGTGCAGCAGGTCATGGTACCGGATGTGACAAGACATACAAGGGCCGATGCGGTAAGCCTTCTGGAAAGTGCAGGTCTCACAGTGAGCATTACAGAAGCTTATTCGGATACAGTTCCAGTAGGCGTCGTCATAACCCAGAATCCAGGAGAGGTGCTGGTGAATCCTGGCACCACAGTGAATATCACCATAAGCAAAGGAGAAGAACCGGAGCCAGATCCCGGTGAACCTGAAGAGCCAGAGGAACCTGACGATCCAGAAGAACCCGTAGATCCTGGAACTCCATCAAACGGATAAATGTATTGAATTACAAAGAGCGGAGAAATCCGCTCTTTACTGCGTAATGGTTTGTCGAAAGAACTACAGTTTCTGTGAACATGTAACACTATGACATGGAAATGGTTTACAATTTGATGACAAAAAAGTATAATAACTATTAATATCACTTACAAAAGTAGATAGATTATATGTGTGTGGGGTAAATTATGACTGCGATTGAAGTAAACTCGAGTATTGTCATCAGACGACCGAGTGCTGACGACTTTACAGAAATCAAGGATTTTGTACGGAAGACCTGTGAAAACACGAGGAACACTTACGGGGAACATGACTGGAATGAAACACCACTGGAAGAGGGAACCTACGAGGAGATGATGGAACGATTCGGTGCCGGAAATATCCTTCTTGGCTTTCAGGATGGTATATTGTCAGGCATAGTTGTGCTGACCCAGAAGAATACGGAGAAGTTCAGACATGTGGGAAATCTGACCCTCAGTCTTCTGGCGGATGATCTCATCGGCAGCCTGGGGAAGGAACTGATCTCCAGAATGATTCTCACCTGCAAGGGAAAAGGCGTCATCAGAAAAGTGAATCTCAGAGTAAGAGAAGATCTCTTCAAGATCCAGGAGATCTATAAATCCCTGGGATTCTATGAAGAGGGCAGTCTTGCCCGGGATGTATGTCTCAACGGAATGTTCTATTCCACGCTTCTTTTCGGAAGAAGCATCGACTAAATCAGAAAATAAGCAGCCCATCCTTTTTTGGATGGGTTTTTCATTGATTTCACAGATTCAGGTCCTTGTGTGATAAGATGGATATGTACTATAATAATTGTGTAAACATTTACAGAAAATGGAGGTTCATCATGAAAAAAGTCATCGCAACAAGCAAGGCACCAGGGGCCATCGGACCCTATTCCCAGGCCATCATGGCAGGGAATCTCATCTATACATCCGGACAGCTGCCCATAGATCCTGAGACAGGCGAAATGGTCGGAAACGACATCGTGCTTCAGACCAGAATGTCTCTGAAGAACGTCAAGGCGATTCTCGAAGAAGCGGGCTCAAGCATGGACAAGATCGTGAAGACCACGGTTTATCTTAGTGACATGGCAAACTTCGGCAAGATGAATGAAGTCTACAAGGAATTCTTCTCAGGAGACTATCCAGCAAGAAGCGCTTTCCAGGTGGCAAGACTGCCCAAGGATGCTTTAGTGGAGATTGAAGTCGTAGCCATCGTGTAGGAAAGAAAGTCATTGAAGCGGTAGCACAGAGAGCATGGTAGGGGCTAATATATTTATTTGGGGGATTAATTAATGAGCGTGAAGTACTTTGCAGAGCCTTTCAAGATCAAGATGGTGGAACCCATCAAGATTCTGACGAGGGAAGAGAGAATAGAGAAGATCAGAGCGGCCAATTACAATGTGTTCAGCCTGGCGGCTGAAGACTGCTACATCGATCTTCTGACAGACAGCGGAACAGGTGCCATGAGTGCAGACCAGTGGGCAGGAATCATGCTGGGGGATGAATCCTACTCAGGGTCCAAGAGCTTCTATAAACTGCAGGAGTCTGCAAAAGACATCTTCGGCTATGAGTTCATTCAGCCTGTGCATCAGGGAAGAGCAGCGGAGAAAGTGGTGATGCCGATTCTTCTTGGAGAAGGAAAGGTGTCCATTTCCAACATGCACTTTGACACCACCAGAGCCCACGTGGAGATCGCAGGAGCAAGAGCTGTGGACTGCGTGGTACCGGAGGCGCTGGATACGGAGTCCTATGCGCCCTTCAAGGGAAACATGGACAATGAGCGTCTGGTAAGGCTCATCGAAGAATACGGAAAGGAAAATGTCGGAGCCATCATCATCACGGTGACCAACAACAGCGCCGGCGGACAGCCTGTTTCCATTGCAAACATCAGGGAAACGTCGAGAATCGCCAAGGAATACGGCATCACCGTGGTCATCGATGCGGCCCGTTATGCGGAGAACTGCCACTTCATCAAGAGAAGAGAAGAAGGCTACGGAGAGAAAAGCATCCGTGAAATCGCCAGGGAGATCTTCAGCTATGGAGACATCTTCACCATGAGTTCCAAGAAGGATGCCATCGTGAACATCGGTGGGCTTGTGGGCGTGAAAAACGATGCGGAGCTTTTCGAAAAGGTCAAGGCCAACACCATTCCCATGGAGGGATTCATCTCCTACGGCGGACTGGCAGGAAGAGACCTGGAAGCTTTAGCAGTGGGCCTTCAGGAGGGGGTAGATGAAGACTTCCTGAAGTACCGGATCGGACAGATGGAATATCTGGCTGGAAAGCTGGAGGAAGCGGGCATTCCCTATCAGAGTCCTGTGGGTGGCCATGCGGTGTTCCTGGATGCCAAGAAGCTTCTTCCGCATATTCCATATCATGAGTTCCCGGCACAGGCTCTGGCCATAGAGCTCTATATCGAAGCGGGCATCAGAAGCTGCGACATCGGGTCCTATATGCTCGGAAACGATCCGGATACAGGAGAGCAGCTCCAGTCCGAATTTGAATTTACAAGACTGGCTGTACCAAGAAGAGTCTATACCCAGTCCCATCTGGATGTGATTGTGGAAGCGCTGAAGGAGATCAAGAAGCGCAAGGATACCCTGAAGGGCTATAGAATCACCTGGGAACCGAAGATTCTGAGACACTTCACAGCGAAGCTGGAACCGATCGGATAGAATAGTATAAGAAGAATGAAAGACATGAGAACAGAAGCATTGCTCTACTGTTCTCATGTCTTTTCCATAGAGCTTCATTTTTTCTGATACAAATTTGTCATTTGATGACCAGAAAGAAGTGCTACTATGGTATTATGGATGTATTATATACAAGGAATAGATAGATCGGGAGGAATGGTATCGTGGAAAATGGAAAGAAACCCTCAGCACTCATCGCCATAGGCATCATCATTCTACTTCTGGGGAATACGGTTATTCTCTGGAGCAAGATGGACCATCTGGAGAATGAACTTTTTCATGTCAGAAGCAGCATTTCAGGCATCTCCTTCGGCAATGACACCTATGGGATGGAGCAGAGAATCATCGAGGAGATCAGAAAGGAAGCCAGTATTCTGGAATCCAGTGAAACGGCTCTGGCATTTCGAAACAACGAGCTGCAGGTGAAAGTGACTCTGGTGCCCAAGGTGCTGAATGAAGGGGATACCTTCTATGTGGTGTCCGGATATGAGAAAGTGGAAGCCAGAAAGATCGATGAAGTCACTTTTGTGGCAAGTCTTGACATGAACACGAAAAAGCCCATGGAGCTCTATGTGGTCACGGAGACCCAGGAAGGCACCATCCAGGAGAAACTCCCTGAAGTCTATCTGGAGCAGTTTCTCAGCGTGGACCTTTGGAGCACCAGCATCCATGAGGACAGAACACTTCAGCTGGAGCTGTCTGCAGCCATGGAAGAGTCCAGCACTTTTCTGGAAGAGCTGGATGAAGCAAAGGTCAGAGTCTATGATCGCATCGGCAAGGAAATCATGGAAATCCCGCTAGAGGAAAAGGATCCCAACAATTCACTGAGAGAAGAGGATTTCGGATTCAAGTACAGCGCATTTGAAGTGAACCTTCCGGAGGAGCTTTATGACATGGACTATTTCCATGTGAAGGCCGTCTTAAAGAACTACGGCATCACCATGATCTCCGATGAGATTTACAGCTACAGTAAGGATGGCTCTGCACTGGAAGGGGTCGGCGGAAGCGGATTCCAGATCTTCTATGACAACTAGACCGGCGAAAAGGTGTATGCGTAAGCAGGAAAGGACAGTAATACACGAAACGAAAATAGAATGAGACAACAGGAAATGCCGGCCGCAGGTCTTCTCAGAGACATGCGGCCGGCATAGTTCATTAGAAAATAAATAAAACTGTTCTAGTTGCTTCTCACGATGGACTCGATGACTCTCTGGGTGGCCAGGGCATCCATACCGGAGGATTCCGGTTCCTGGTCTGTGATGACGGAAGAGACGAAGTGCAGGATGGCATCTTCGAATCCTTTGGTCTTTTCTACCGTATCCCACTGGGATGGAGAGATGATGGTCTTTTCATTGTTCTCTTCAATCTCGAGGGTCGCCAGGTCCGTGACGCGAAGGGTCTTTCCTTCGGTGATGACCTCAATGATCTCCACGGTCTTTCCCGCATCTCTGTGCAGAAGCGTCTCGATCTTGCATCCTTCGGGACTGCTGTAG
>RZYZ01000317.1 GCA_009930125.1 Clostridia bacterium
CAAGACAGCATCTTGGCACGAAGAGGGAAACAGGTAAAAGCCTGTGCGGTCCCGCCGCCGTAAGACTCTTAAGGGTTATCAGATCCACTGGAAATCTTTTTCTGGGAAGGAAAACTCTTTTACATAGTCAAGCCGGAAGACCTGCCTATATGATTTTGAGAATCTCCTCACGGGTCATGAGGTGTCAAAATGGATTTGAAGATTTTCTTCAATAGTCTATTGCAGCACCCAGAAATGGGTGCTTTTACTTTCCCCTTGTACACCTTTTCTCTTCGTAACCATTCTTGGATTGTTTCTTGAAAATCATCTGTACAAATTGTACAACAAGGAGGAAAAAAATGAACAAGAAAATTACTGCTGCCCTGGTGGTGCTGCTTCTGGCTGTTGGGGGATTTCTGGTCTACCGTTCACTGACACCAAAAGGCGAGGAAGGCTCGAAAGAAGTTACCATCAATATCATTGTGGAAAGCGAAAACATAGACTACAGCGAGACATTCCGATCTGATGAACTGTTTCTTGAAGGGCTACTGATTGAACACAACGATGAACTTCAGGTGGTAACAGAAGAAACTCAATATGGTCCGATGTTAATGGGCCTGAAAGGCTATACTGCTGATATGAGCAAAGAATTCTTCAGCATCAAGATCAATGGGGAAGATGCCATGGTCGGCATCAAAGAAATACCAGTAAATGATAAGGACGAATACACTTTTGAAGTTACGGGATTCTAATTTCACCGTATGGGACATCGTGCTCATACCACTTCTCAGTGCTTCATTGACAGCAGGCAAAATGGCACTGGTATTCATCCCCAACGTTGAAATCGTCACACTCCTATTCATGGTCTATGCCTCTGTCTTCGGATTCAGGAAAACTTTCCTCGTGGCACTGATCTTTTCCACTACGGAAATCTTCTTTTATGGTGTACAGACCTGGCTTCTTGCCTACTACCTGATCTGGCCTCTGCTGAGTTTTCTCGCAGTCCTTCTTCAGAAAGGCACCCATTCTGAATGGCCTTACGCTATTCTTGGAATGATTTTCGGATTAGGCTTCGGACTGTTCTTCGCTGTAATCGAATCCCTTTTTTACGGCATACCCTACGGAATCGTCTACTGGGTCCGCGGAATTCCGTTTGATCTGATTCATGGAGCATCGAATTTTGTTATTGTGCTGTTTTTATTCAATCCCATGTATAATCTTCTCACAAGGCTTCGAGACAAATATGAACACAATCTTCGTGTGACAAATTAAGAAAAGAGATACATATAAGGAAAGCACCGGGAAATGAATGGTTTCCCGGTGCTTTCCTTATATGTGTTAAAAGAGAGAAGTATCTATGGATGGGAGACATCAGTTCATGAAAGGCGTTTCAGCACTATGCTTTCACCTTCATATGGTAATTTTAGCACAGCATTCAAAAAGAAAACCCCGAACTTCTTCGGGATTTTCACTGTTTTTCAGTATTTCTTCAGTTATGGCACCATCTGAGGAACTGTCTTGAATGTGTATCCTCTATCTTTCAGCGTCTGTATCATTCTTGGCAATGCATCAACGGTCTTCATATAGGCAATGTGCATCAGCACGATATCTTTGTCTGTCGCCCGATCCAGCACCTTATCTGTTATGTATTTGGCATCGATGTTTACACCGTTGTATGTTGTTGCCCAGTCAATGGTGTCTATGGACCACATGACGGTATATTTGTATCCCTGTTCTCCTGCCACTTTTTGCACCGTATCGTTATATTCTCCAAACGGAGGTCGGAACAGTACTGGTGTGATGCCCAGAACGTTTTTGAATATGGCTGTGGAATCGGTGAATTCTTTTCTGATTTCCGCTTCTGTCATCTCTCTCATATGGGGATGTGTAAGGGAATGGTTCTGAATGCTGTGACCTCTCCTTAGTATTTCTTTCGCCAGATCAGGATGATCCTTTACCCACAAAGCACGCAGGAAGAAGGTGGCTTTGACCCCCTGCTGATCAAGCATGTTGAGCAGCGGAAGCGTCGTTTCAAACTCCCATCCGGCATCAAATGTCAGTGCAATCTGTTTAGTGGATGCATTGACCAGCCCTTTGGTGATCACTGTGGAGGATGCGTAGGCGCCCTCTTTCACCAGGTATCCGGTATGTGCATAGCCGATCTTTCCCTGATAGTTCACTTTGGCCCAGCTGCCGGAAACACTAAGTACTGTGACCTTTGCTCCCTTTGGCATCACTGCAATGATGCTGTAGCTTACAGAAGGACCACTTCTCAGATTCAGCTC
>RZYZ01000059.1 GCA_009930125.1 Clostridia bacterium
GACCAACATGTGGGGAATGGCCCAGATCATTGGCGCGGTGATGCAGCTCTTATCCGGCGCGCTGATTCCTGTGGTGTTCTTTCCGGAGATGGTCAGAAACCTCATCACGCTTCTTCCCTTCAGCTCCATCATCTATACACCGACCATGATCTATCTTGGAAAACTGCAAGGCGTGGAAGCATACAGAGCCCTGGGAATGCAGCTTCTCTGGATCATTGTGATGATCCTGATCTCTAAAGTCATATGGAAATATATGGTCAGGCATCTGACCATACTGGGAGGTTGATATGAGAAGATATGTCAGGTTATACAATCAGTTTCTCAAACAGTATCTGAAATCTCTTATGGAGTATCGTGCGGATTTCGTGTTTGGGCTTATAGGATTCATTTTTGTACAGCTCACAGGGGTGATTTTCATACAGCTGATTTTCAGCAGCATACCTTCTCTTGATGGATGGAGTTATGACGAAGTGCTTTTCATCTATGGCCTGGCTCAGGTGCCTAGAGGTATCGATCATGTGTTCACGGATAATCTGTGGATACTCAGCGGAAGGATCATTCTTCAAGGTGGTTTCGACAAGTATCTGCTGAGGCCCTTGAATCCCTTGTTCCATCTGCTGGCGGAGAGGTTTCAGCCTGACGGATTCGGGGAAATCATCATAGGGGTACTGCTTATGTTCACATCCTGGAGAAGGCTTCAGTTTGACATGACACCTCTGAAGCTTATTGCCCTATTTTCAACCATTCTTTTCGCCACACTGATCTATACAGCCATAAAACTTGCTGTGGCAAGTATTTCCTTCTGGATCAAATTCGCACAGTCCTATCTCTATATGACCTATCAGCTGAGCAGCTTCACCAAGTATCCTTTGTCCATCTATCCGAAGGCAGTGAAATTCATACTGACATTTCTCATTCCCTTTGCCTTCACGGGGTATTATCCCGGTGCTTATTTTCTCGGAAGAGAGAACTTCTGGAATGGGATTCTTCTCACACACATCGTAAGTGTCATCAGCATCACCATCGCTTATGGAATCTGGCTGCAGGGTCTGAAGAAATATGAAAGTTCCGGCTCATAGAAAAATCAGCAGGTGAAAGCACATCTGCTGATTTTTCATTTTCTTCAAGATACTGAAGAAAATCTCTCGTGTAAGGAACAATAGAGTGGAATGTGGCAGTCATCATTCGTTAAGGAAGTATCCATCTTAAAATTATTAAGTGATGGTCACGAGTGTATCCGTCCTGTGGCGGTTTGTGACTAATTAAGTTAATCTATGAGCTGGATGGAGCGAAGATTATCGGACGCTTTCGGTTTATATGCCTTAAGATTATTATTCTGAAATCGTTGTGATGAAAGAATAGTTAAGTGAAGCTCCTGTAAATATTTTTATCCTGAGAAAGTGGCTGATTATAATATACGAGAGGGTTTTTTCTGTGGTAGTCTTTTCTTGTTGATTTTAAATCTTGATTACTGGAGGAATTACCATGAGAAAAGACCTTATTTATACTTTTCATAAAAATGATCTGGAGAAGGAAGTGCTGATCGGAAAGCTGAAGGAGCATCCTGAGATTCGATTCGTGTCTCTGGCTGCGGTAGATCTCATCGGCCATGAGACGGACACGAAAATACCGGTGAGCCTATTCATTGAAGACATTGACAACTATCTCTACGGGTTTGCAGCGCAGACGGACGGGTCTTCTGTATTTCTTCCCAAAATCGCCACGCTGAACAATGCGAAAGTGAACATGAAAGCGGATACTGAGGTGAAGTGGTTTGTGGAGTATAATGAGTCGCTGACGGACGTGGATACAGGGAAGCCTGTGGGTACGCTCAAGATTCCATGTTTCCTCTATCATGATGGCATACCGGTGGACTCCAGACACATCCTCACCGAGGCGGAGAAAAGCTTCAGGAAGCATATCCTGGAAGCGTTCAGCGAAAGTGCGCAGCTGCAGAAGGAATTCGGATTCACCAGTGATGACATCGAGAAGGTGGACATCACTTCCGCAACAGAGCTGGAATTCTGGGTGAAATCACCGGATACTTCCGGAGACATTGAAGCTCTTAGCACCTCACAGGAGCTGAAAGAACAGTACTGGAGCAAAACCAGAGGCGCAGTGAGAAGTGCTGTGGAAGAAACGCTGATTCTCATGGAACTTTACGGCATCAAGCCGGAAATGGGCCATAAGGAAGTTGGTGGGGTTCGTGCGAAACTGAACAACGACGGAAGATTTGAAGGCGTTCTGGAGCAGCTGGAAATAGACTGGAAATATGCCAGTCCCAAGCAGACTGGAGACTACGAGCTTTTCGTGAGAAATCTGGTTCGTGAAGTGTTCATACGGTATGGGCTGGAAGTGACTTTTCTCGCAAAACCCCTGGACCGGATCGCCGGTAGTGGGGAGCATACCCATATCAGTGCATCCGTGAAGCTGAAAAACGGCAAAAGAGTCAATCTTTTCCATACCACCGCCAAGGACTTCATGAGCTCCATCGGATATGGTTCTCTTATGGGCATTCTGAAGAACTATGAAGTGATCAATCCTTTCGTGACATCCTCCAACGAAGCCTTCAAGCGGCTGAAGAAAGGATACGAGGCGCCGATCTCCATCGTGTCTTCACTGGGCTATGAGCCTCATATCCCTTCCAGAAACCGTACCATACTCATCGGGCTCATCAGAGACGAGAACAGTCCTCTGGCAACGAGGTTTGAGCTCCGTTCCCCGAACCCCCATACCAATACTTTCCTGTGCATCTCTTCCATGCTCATGGCCATGACCGATGGAATCCTTTATGCTAAGGACAAGACCTGTGAAGCGCTGCTGAAAGAGCTTTCCAAGGAGCCAGGGGAGCCAGCAGAGTATCTGGACAGGGAAAGAGCATACAGAACGGAAAAAGATGTCTTCGATGATTTTACAGATGAGGAGAGAGAGCGCTATTTCGGAGTGGCTCCTGAAACGGTCTATGAGAACATCAAAGCCTTCCATCTGTATCCTGAAAAAGTGGACGTGCTGAAGAGAGATGATGTGTTCAGCGAAAAAATCATCGACAGCTACGCGGCAGGTCTCTTGTACAAATGGTACACGGAAATCGACCATAGGATGATTCCAAGCTTCATCAGTGAGATCAGAAGCTGTAGGAAGTTCCACAAAGATGGAGTCTTCCTGGATGACAGAGCCAACTGGGATCGGGTGGAGAGACTGAAGATCGCGCTCATGAAGAATACAGATAAAAGCAAGGGAATCTTCAACTACATGAGAGAAGCTCTGGAGAAGGAAGACTACGATGTTCTCTCTGATACGCAGAAGGTCATGTACGAGAAGATCAGCGAACTGAGGCAGGCATATAAGGAATACAAGGATAATCTCATGGATATCTGTTAAGAGAAAATAGAAAAGGGTCGGCTGATGATGGATGGCATCTCAGCTGGCCTTTCTTAACATGATTTTAACAGGGGTTTTCCATAGAACCTGATATACTGAAAAGAAAAAGGACTGATGCAATTTGAAACCGAAAGTCGCATTCGTATGCGTTCATAACTCCTGTCGAAGCCAGATGGCGGAAGCGCTGGGAAAAGCTCTGGCAGGAGATGTTTTTGAATCCTACTCTGCAGGAACAGAAACGAAACCTAAAATCAACCAGGACGCGGTACGAATCATGAAAAGCTTATATGGCATAGATATGGAAGCTACACAGCATTCCAAGCTCATAGACGATCTGCCTGAAAATGTGGATGTGGTCATCACCATGGGCTGTAATGTGGAATGCCCTTATCTTCCTTCCAGGCACCGTGAGGACTGGGGACTGGATGATCCGTCCGGCCAGTCGGATGATGCCTTCATACTGACTGCCCAGATCATCGAAGAGAAAGTCAGGGAACTGAAAACCCGTATCGAAACAGGCGAAATATTTACATAGGATTGAAAAGGTGTGGAGAGTTTCACATCTTTTTTCTTCGGCTTCTTCTGAGGGAAAATGGAGGAACGGGGAGTAAGGCCATGACAGATTCAGCTGGGATAGATAAAATGATATTGTTAAATTTTGACATATTCCGGGAGATTCACTATAATATTCTTATCGGACAAAAAGATTGTATACAATCAAATTAAATCAAAGGATGAGGTATTATGGTAAAATATAGATTGAAGATCACGGATATTGTGGAAGAAGCCTTCGGCACACGCACCTATTTCATGGATATGCCGGAGGATTTTCTCTGGGATGAGGGCTCCCATGCACACATCGGACTGGCCGGATATGATGCGGGTGAGAAGCCTGTTTCAGCCTGGGTCAGGCACATGTCCATCATGACTCTGCCTGATGAAAGGAAGATCGGATTCACCACCCGTAAAAGAGAAAACTGTTCGGAGTTCAAGGAGAAGCTTTTCGAGTCCAAGGTGGGTGATGAGATCGTGGTGTTCAAGCCGGGTTCCAGAATGGGGCTTCGAAGAGAAAAGAGACCGGTGGTCCTGATTTCCATGGGTGTGGGCATCGCCACCATGAGGCCGCTGGTTCTGGCCTATAACAAGGACAGAACAGATATTCCAGAGGTCATGAACATCAACGTGGATGCTTCCGGAGAATTTCTTTATCGAAACCATCTGGATCGGATTTCCTGTGATACTTACTGCAATGTCTGGCTTGATGGAAGAGAGAAGCTCTATGCACTGATGGAAGGCGCAGCCATGCCTGAAAATGCCATCTATTATCTGGTGGGCAGTGATTCCTTCCTCATCGACCTCATCCATAGACTGGGGACAAAGGGTGTGCGGATCGAAGACATCATGATCGATAAGAAGCCGGAGTTCATGTCTAGATTTCTCATGATCAGTCCTGGGGAGTTTAATGTTCTGCTGTGAATAATTAAGGAAAATATAAAAGAAATAGTTTGAAGCTATTTCTTTTTTTATGGGAAAATGGAATCAGGAATGAAATGGTACGATATAATAAGAACAGGTAAAGGGGTACAATATGCTGAAAAAAGTCATTACTGCCATGACCATAACCATGCTCCTGCTTTTCATGGGCGTCTATTACTTTTTCTATGACATGAGCCATTTTTCAGGGGGGACCCTCATTGCCGAAGAAACCTCCCCGGATGGAACCTATACGGTGAAGGCCTATCTAGGGGAACACGGTGCCACGGTGGCCGATACGGTCCGAGGAGAGCTAGTGTTCAATGATATGGGGAGAAGACCGAAGAACATCTACTGGAATTACAGAGAACAGGAAGCGGACATGTACTGGGTGGATGAAGATACGGTGGTGATCAATGGCATAGAGCTTACGGTTCCTTCCGAGGTTTACGACTTCAGAAGAGATGAAGGCCGGAAATAGTTGCTGAAGATTAGACAGGATGATAGGGAGGAATCGATGAAATTCACTTATGGAAAACGAGACTGGAAAACACTGAGAAGGGGACAGGAAAACTGCTACCTTCTGGCCAATCGGAAAGGGGGCTATTCATCGCTCAGCATGATGGGATCAGCTTCAAGAAATGAACATGTTCTCTTCATGGCTTCTGTGAAAGCGCCCAACAACTGGGTTCAGTTTATTGCAAGCCTAGAGGAAATCATCAGGATCGATGGGCAGGAAACGACCCTTAGAAGTCAGGAATATGTGGGTTACACAAAGAATAAGGAAGGATTCCGTCATCTGGACGGATTTTCCATGGATGATTTTCCTGTATGGAAGTATCGGGTTCACGGCGTATCTGTGGAAAAGACCATTGTCATGAAGTATGAGGAGAATCTGGTGCTTGTTTCCTATGAACTGGAGAATCACAGTGGAAGAAACGCGGAAATCATGGTGAAGCCATGGATGAGATTCACACCGAAAGGGACCATGCCGGTGAAGGGACAGACGGCCAAAATCTCTGATGATCGTATCGTCAGCGGTGACTATACGCTCTTCTACAGAACCGATGCACAGGTGAGAACGAACGATGCCCTGTGGGAAGGGGATCTCTACTTTGAAGATGATGCGAAGGATGAGAGAGAGGCCATAGGAACACAGTTTTCAGACCATGCGTACTATTACAGCCTGCAACCGGGAGAAAAGCGCAGGGCTTATGTTCTCTACAGCCTCCATGAATACAGCGGTGCCCCGGAAGAGATCATCCGTGAAGAGAGAAGAAGGAAAAAGCGCCTTAAGGAGGCTTCAGGAATGAAATCAGACCTGGGCAGGCAGCTGGCCGTAGCCTCGGATGCCTACGTGGTGGATCGGGCATCCGTTGCCGGCAGAACCATCATGGCGGGATATCCTTTTTTTGGAGACTGGGGCAGAGACACCATGATTGCTGTCATGGGATGCTGCATTACAACCGGGAGGAAAGAGGATGCGGAAAGCATTTTCCGCAGTTTCATGAAATACATGAGAAAAGGGATCATGCCGAATATGTTTCCGGAAGGGGAACAGGAGCCCATGTATAACACGGTGGATGCTTCCCTTCTCTTCATCTATGCGGTCTATGAATACTATCAGGCGTTCAGGGACCTGGAGTTTGTGAAAGAGGCCATGCCGAAAATGATGGAAATCATAGACTGGTACAGAGAGGGAACCGATTTTCATATCAGGATGGAGGAAGATCATCTCATCTCTGCAGGCAGCGGCCTGGAGCAGGTGACCTGGATGGACATCAGAGTAGAGGACTATCTTCCTACGCCAAGACACGGAAAGCCGGTGGAGATCAACGCCTACTGGTACAATGATCTCAAGATCATGGCATACTTTTCAGAGCTTCTGAAGCAGGAGAACAGTCAGGAGTACGACATGCTTGCAGAAAAAGTGAAGGCGTCCTTTCTGGAGAAGTTCTGGAATTCTGAAGAAGATTGCCTGAAAGATGTTGTGTCTGGAACGGAGTCGGATCATCAGGTGAGATGCAATCAGATCTGGGCTGTATCCGTTCCCTTTAGCATGCTGGACAGAGAAAAGCAAAGAAGAGTCGTGGAGAAGGTCTATCAGAAGCTATACACACCCTATGGTCTGCGCTCACTGTCACCGGAAGACCCGCAGTATCGTCCTTTCTATGGAGGCTCCTTGTGGGACAGAGACACAGCTTATCATCAGGGAACAGTCTGGGCTTTCCCCCTTGGGGCATACTATCTAGCCTATCTCAAGGTGAACGACGATTCCAGCGCTGCGAAAGAGAAGGTTTTAGAGGATATGAGTCTTCTGGAAGGTACCTTGAGAGAAGGATGCATCGGCCAGATTGCTGAAATATTCGATGGTCAGGATCCGCAGACATCCAAAGGATGCTTCGCCCAGGCCTGGAGCGTGAGCGAGCTTCTGAGAGCACTGAAGAAAGCGGAACAGGAAGAATAATTATACAGAATAAGCCTGTAAAGAAGTATAATTATTTATGATTATACGAGAGAACGAGAGAAATAGAGATAATTATACATAGATGAAGCTAGAGAGAGCCATTTCTCTTTCTTCTCCCTTTGAATTATCTGTAAATTCTGCTATTATATAAATAAGCTCCAAGGAATACCTAAGACGGAAAGCTTACGGAAGCTGTATTCAGAAACAAAACTTAATAGGAAACTTAGATACGGTAGACCCAAGATCTGCTATACCTGAAAAGTGAAAGAGAAAAATCGACTTACCATATGTCCAGAAACATTGAAAAATATACACAAGAAAGTAAAAAATCTAGTATATCCAGAAATGGAAAAAGACTATAGTAAACAATTAGTACCAAGTATCTTAGCAGACGAAGTATTTAAGCAAATGACTATTTAAGTGGAAACAAAGAACATGGCAGAACTAAGAAAGAACTCGATGAAGGTTCGTTGGAGCTCCCTTATGCTCAAAAACAAGAGGCAATCTCTAAGGAGAAAGCCTCTTTACTTTTGAGCATTTTCTATTTTCTGTACTCCACGATTTCCCTGAGATTGCGATATCTTTCATTGTAGTCCAGTCCATAACCCACAACAAAGAGATCAGGCATGGTGAAGCAGATATGGTGAATGTCGAAATTCAGCAGTCTCTTTGCAGGATTGTCCAGAAGGGTACAGACCCGAAGGCTTTTAGGCTGGAAGGACTCCAGATGCTGCAGGACATAGCCGATGGTCAGACCCGTACCGACCACATCCTCCAGAAGGAGGACGTTTCTGCCTGTGATGTCCAGATCAAGATCCTTGATGTAGGTGACCACTCGATGCTTTTCCTGATCCTTTTTGACACCGATGGACAGAAAATCCAGCTTGACGGGCATGGTGAGATGTCTTGTAAGATCCGAGAGGAAATAGATGGATCCTTTGAGGATGCTGATGATGATGAGCTCCTCATCCTTATAATAGGCATTGATATCCTCTGCCGTTTCCTGAACTCTTTTTCTGATTTCGTCCTCCGTGAAGATTGTTTTACCAAGATTATTCATCTACAGGATCCCCCCATTGTGCAAATCGCTCCACCAGACTGTGAAAATCGTTCTTGTATACGATGCTGATGTTCGTTCCCGGATAGAGTTTCTTCAGAAGCGCCATCTTCTTTCTCTTGATGGCGGTATACTTCTGATTCATGATGGTGAGTTCGATATATGTATTGAAGCGAGGCAGATAGAAGTCCGGAGAGAAGGCCTGGGTGATGTTTCCTTCCGAATCCCATTTCAGGGGGAAGGTGCGAGGCTCATATTCCCACTCCAGGTTATACAGGTCGAGGACCTTTGCAAACTCTTCTTCTGATTCGTTTTTGAAGTGAATCTCCTGAGGCTTGTCATCCGCTTCACTTTCATTCCTGTCTGCTCTGCTTTTGTGAAACAGATCAAGAATCATGCTGATGGCTTCCTTCGTGTCTACTTTGTCCGTATTAATGGTCAGGTGATAGAGGAGAGGGTCCATCCAGTCGGTGCCATACAGGAGCTGAATGTATCTTCTGTGCCTTCGGTCGGTGTGCTCCAGAATCTTCTCCGCATCCTCACGGGAAAGTCTGCTTCGACGGATCATCCGATCGATGCGAGTCGTCTTGGACCCTGTGATTTTCACGTGCAGAGCATCCTTGTGATCCTGGAAGATCAGCTGAGAACCCAGACCGCTGATGAGCGCCGTTTCCTTCTCAACAGCTTCTTGAAGCTTCTTTTCCAGAAAATCCTGAAAGGAAGTTCCACTGACAGAGGTCTTCAGGTAGTATCCGGGGCTTTCGGAAAGCATGTGCAGCTCATGGGCATTGGCGATTTCAGGGTACCAGTTCTTCAGCGCAGAATCTCTGGTGATGTGCTGTGCATGAAGCGCTTCAGCAAGACCTTTCGCAATATCATCGCCTAAACTTCCCGTATCTCTTGATAGGGTCACAAATTTCAATTGGATCACCGCCTTGATGTTTCATTGTTATCCTAATTCTATCATGAAACCGGCCATTTTTGATAGGCTCCTTGCGTAAAGAGGAGGATGCACACCCATCAATATGAACGTAATAAAAAGGAGCGATTCCTGCGAGAATCGCTCCTGACCATTACTTGCATTCTAATTGTCTGCTGTTTTCTTTTCTTCCTCACGGTTTATGAATTCTATGCCCATGGCTCTTTCCGGAGTATAGATGGAACAGTCCGTATCACAGGTTCTGCATGTACTGCAGTCCGCATTCTTGGTGGCTCTGATCTTTTTTACTAGAAAAAAGAGTGCAGCAGCTACAATAGCGATGGTTATGATGATTTCCATTACATCCTCCTATAAGAACAGTGAACCGATCTGGAATACCAGAAAGGACATCACCCATGCAACACCAAAGTAGAAGAAGGAACTGAAAACGGCGAATCTGGCTCCATATTCCTTTTTAATCGTTGCGATGGTAGCGACGCAAGGCGTATACAGAAGAACGAAAACCAGAAAACTGGCTGCGGTCAGCTGTGTAAACAGGGTAGGAAGAATCATGCCCAGGTCTCCACCGTAGATGACCCCCATGGTGGATAAAACCACTTCCTTGGCCATGATTCCTGTAACTAGGGATACCGCGGCTTCCCAGGTGCCGAACCCCAGAGGAGCAAAGATCGGCGCAAGTATGGAACCGAACCTTGCCAGGAAGCTGTCTCCCATGTCTGAAAGTCCACCTGCGTTGAAGTTAGACAGGAACCAGACGAATACGGAAAGGGAGAAAATGATGGTGGATGCCTTACGTATGAAACCTTTTCCTTTGTCCCAAGTGCTGCTTGCCACCAGGCTGAAGGAAGGCACTTTATATTCAGGCAGTTCGATGATGAAGGGCTCTTCATCCTTTTTGAAAATCGTGGTTTTCAGAAGCATGCCCATGACTATGGCTACAAGTCCTCCAAAGAGGTAGAGGCCCATCACTGCGAGCTCTGCATGATTCCTGAAGAAAATGGTTCCGAAAAGGATGTAGACTGGAAGCTTTGCATTGCAGGACATGAAGGGTGCAAGCAAGGCGGTGAGCTTTCTATCCTTTTCACTTTCAAGGGTTCTGGCGGCCATGATGGCAGGAACGGTGCATCCGAATCCCATGAGGATGGGAATGAATGCTTTTCCTGAAAGGCCGATCTTTCTCATGAGCTTGTCCATGATGAATGCGCCACGTGCCATGTATCCGGAATCTTCAAGAATGGATATGGCGGCAAACATCACCATGATGATGGGTAGAAATACCAGAATCGCGCCCACGCCTCCGATGATTCCGTCGATGATCAGAGACTGGAACCAGGGACTGCTTGTGGAAAGGACTCCTGCCATGAAGTCAGAGATTCCTGTGAGCACATAGGCGTCCAGAAGATCTGAAAGGGGAGCACCCACCCAGCTGAACGTCAGCTTGAACACAAGATAGATCATCAGAATAAAGATGGGGTAGGCCAGTATGGGGT
>RZYZ01000318.1 GCA_009930125.1 Clostridia bacterium
GCTTCTGCCCCTGGCAGAGAAGAAATATACCGCAAGAGAATCCCAGATGATTTTTGATTATCTGAGACAGATCTGTGAGGATCTTTCTGACCTGTCTCACATCACGACGCTTCTTCACATCATGAAAAACTACATTACCACCGAGAAGGATTATGACAACTACTATGACATTCTTCTTTATGTCTATGAGAAGGAGACGGTTCTCCCTTACGACCGGAACAATCTTCTCTATCTGGAATATGAACTCCTCATGATGATCGGGAAAGCCGATGAGGCAAAGGAGCTCCGCAAGGAGAACCCCTACGTGCCCGAGTTCAGGTTCATGGAAGCCGAAGCCCTTTTGGGTCGAGGCAAACTCTATGAAGCCCTTATCATTGTCAGTGATGGTATAGAGCGAGCTGACCGGAACTGGGATGAACTCATCAGATGGCTCTATATGGAATCCGGCATCCATAAACTGCTCCAGAATCAGGAGAAATATCTGGATGTATCAAAAAGGCTCATCACCCTGGGTGAATACAAAGCCTATCTTGATCTCAAAAGAACCATCAGCCCCAAAGAATGGCACGGCATCTACGAAAAGCTGGTGGAAGATGAAGAAGTGAAGAAGAACATGAAAGGGGTTTATAAACGAATCATTCTCCAGGAGAAGGACAAGCGAAGACTTCTGGGCTTCATCGAAGAAAATCCGGAGCTCATCTCCGAGCACTATGACTTTCTCAATCCTGAATACAATCAGGAGGCTTCCAGGCTCCTGGCAGCGTATATAGAGGAAACAGCCCATCAGATCACCGGAAGGAAGAATTATGAGCATCTTTCCCAGATGATCGAAAAACTCTATATCTATGGCCAGACCAGTCTCGCCAACGATACCATCATGAACCTCGTCATGAGAAACAAGCACAAGACTTCCCTTCACACCGTTCTATTCCAGCTGAAAGACGCCTACAGTCAGAGCGGACCCTATATGCCGGAATAACGCCCCAGGCAGAGCATGAAGATGCTCTGCTTTTTTTCATCGTTCTGAGCTGGAAACCCTTGTAATGAGAAGGACTTTAGCGTAATCTGAATTATATATAGAATAATGATATATCTGAATAGAAGCTTCCACCAAAGGAGAAATGCGGTCATGAATACAATCGAAATCAGTAACCTGAGTAAATTCTATGGAAAAAGCAGAGGTGTGGAGAACATCGATCTTGAAGTCAGAGAAGGAGAGATCTTCGGATTCATCGGGCCCAACGGTGCCGGAAAATCCACCACCATAAGGACCATGCTGAATCTCATTGCCCCCACCAAGGGAGAGATCCGAATTTTCGGCATGGACAGTGTGAAAGAGGCAGAGAAGATCGCTCAGCATATAGGGTATCTGCCTTCTGAAGTTTTCTACTATGATGACATGAAGGTGAAGGACCTTCTACACTACTCCGCTTCCTTCTACAAAAAGGACTGTTCCCGTAAAATCACAGAACTATCCGATATTCTTGAACTGGATCTGAACCGGAAAATCGAAGACCTCTCTTACGGCAACAGAAAGAAAGTCGGCATCGTGCAGGGACTGCTGCATGACCCGAAGCTCATTATTCTGGATGAACCCACCAGCGGACTGGATCCTCTGATGCAGCAGAAATTCTTTCAGCTTCTTCTGGATGAGAACAGAAACGGAAAAACCATCTTCTTCTCCTCCCATATCCTCAGTGAAGTGCAGAAGCTCTGCCATCGGGTCGCCATCATCAAGGAAGGCGGGATCATCAAGCTTCAGGATATGGCTGCACTGAAAAAAGAGACTTACAAAAGATTCACCATCGACACCGGGCATAACCTGAGCGATATTCTGAGTCAGATTCCGGGAATCTCCGATCTTTACATTTCAGAGCACCTCTACCGGTTCATCTACAAAGGAGACCTCAATCCCATAACAGGGCTTCTTTCAGGCATAGATATCCGGGATATCCTCATTGAAGAGCCCACTCTGGAAGAGATCTTCCTCCATTATTACGAAAAGGAGGAGAAGAAATGAATGTGTATGTCCAGGAACTGAGGTTTCTCAGGAAATCGACCCTCATCTGGAATCTGTCCCTCTTCCTGAGCCTTGTACTGATGCTCCTCATCTATCCGCCCATGATGGAGGAAGGAGAATCATTTCTTAAAGTGCTTCAGCCCTACCCTCCGGAATTCCTCGCGGCTTTTTCCATTAATTTCGATACGTTCATGAGCTTCAACGGTTTTTTCGGATATATCC
>RZYZ01000060.1 GCA_009930125.1 Clostridia bacterium
GCCTTCCACGGTGAGGCCCTTCTCCCCTACACGAAGACCATCTCCTTTACGCAGGGGCTGATCCAGGGTCAGGCTTCCGTCTCTGTTCACCTTTCCGATGGGTACACCGGTGTTCTTCGGATAATGGAAGGACATCATGTCTCTTCCTGTTTTTCCATGGAAGTAGCCATCTGAAAAGCCTTCTCTGTTGAAGACCTTAAGAAGGTTCTCTCTGTGATAGGCCTCTTTTCTGCCTTCGATTTCTTCTCTGAAGTATTTCACCGCTGCAGCCACATATTCCGGCCTTTTCATTCTGCCCTCAATCTTCAGGGAGTAAACCCCAGAGTCGATGATCTCGTCCATGTTGTCCACTGCAGTGATGTCCTTGGGACTCATGAGATAGGCTTTGGCCCGGGATACACCTGATTCGTCCATCAGATCGTAGGGCAGTCTACAGGGCTGGGCGCATCGGCCACGATTGCCGCTTCGTCCCCCCAGGATGCTGCTCATGAGGCATTGTCCGGAGTAGCTGATGCAGAGCGCTCCATGGACAAAGATTTCCGTCTCCACGCCCAGGTCTCTGCTGATATGCCTGATTTCCTCAAAGGAGAGCTCTCTGGAGAGCACCACTCTTCTGATTCCCTTCTCTGTGAAATAGAGCGCTCCTTCCCCGTTATGGATGGTGAGCTGGGTGGACGCATGAAGCTCGAAATCCGGGAGCAGTCCGCGCAGCCTGTAGATGAGTCCTGTATCCTGCACAATGAGGGCATCCACACCGATGGTGTAGAGAAACTGGGCATAGGAAACAGCCTCATCAAGTTCACTGTCCTTGAGAAGCGTGTTCAGCGTGATATTCACTTTTACCCCATAGCTGTGACAGTAATCCACCGCATCTTCCAGTTCCTGCTCCGTAAAGTTGGAAGCATAGGCTCTGGCGGAGAATCGGGTTCCCCCCAGGTATACGGCATCCGCTCCGTTCTGAACGGCCATGATCAGTGATTCCATGCTTCCTGAAGGTGCCAGCAGTTCTATATTATTCAAATTCATCTACCTCATCTACTAAAATTTTCCTTATCCATTATAACACAAAACCGGAACTGAGCCATTGTCAGTGCCGGTTTTGTGAATTCTTTCCGCCATGGAAGGAAAGGAGCCTGTTATTTCAGTTTTTCCTTCAGGATCGGATTCTTTTCCTTTTTTTCCTTGTTGTCTTTCGTCTGGGTCAGCTGGGTGTCGAAGAGCTTCTTCTGCAGCTCCAGCACCTTGTATTTATAGGACTGCAGTTCAAACTTCAGTTCCTTGTTCAGCTTGGAGAGCGTCTCATTTTCATCCCGGTATTCCTTGGCGCTGTCCTGGGTCAGTCTCAGCTCCGTTTCCAGTCTTTTGATTTCACGTTCCTTGGAAAGTCTGCCCTTTTCATCGGCATTTCTGAAGGTGGAGATCTTGTCATTCAGGACCTGGTTTTCCTTCTGGAGATTCTCCAGCGCTTCTTCCAGAAGCTTGATTTCTTCTTTGAGACCTTCCGATTTCTGATAGACAGACCCTTCTTCCTTCTTGATGGCTTCAATTTCGAAATCCTTCTTGAAAGCTCTGTCCACGGAATTCAGGGCAGCAAGAACCGCAGCGGAGGAGGTATCGATCTGCTTGTTTCTTTCCATGACGGATGTGATCAGATGATTGACCTCTTTGCCCACTTTTCTGAGATAGTCTTCCTTCTCTTCCCCTTTGACGACATATTCCTGTCCACAGATTCTAACAGTAACTTTGTTCATAGAATGGTCCCCCCTCAAGTACATCTTCAAATCCGGCGCCGGATGCGCCGGTTAATTTCCAATATTCTAACAAATCTCATCGTATAAAGACTATTATAGACTTTTTCAGAGAAAAAATCATCCGCTTTCTCATTATTTCCCGGAAGCGGATGATTTTCTCATACTGAAATAGCCTTCAGTTCATGAATTATCTTAATGTGGCACCTAAGACATGCTCCAGTGTTCTCACGATCTTATCATGGACCTTATTGACTTCCTTGTCGGTGAGGGTCTTGTCCTTGTTTCTGTACACCAGGTTATAGGCGACGCTCTTCTTGCCCTCCGGCAGCTGACTGCCCTTGTAGACATCAAAGAGTGCATAGCTTTCCAGAAGATTTCCGCCCTGCTTTCTGAAGATGGTTTCCATCTCCTGCACAAGCACCGCATCATCCACCAGCACAGCGATGTCTCGGGTGACGGACGGATATTTCGGAATCTCGGTGTATTTTCTTTCCAGCTCTGCACTGTCATAGAGTGTCAGAAGATCCATTTCCAGCACATAGGAGGCCTCGTCCATATTGTAGTTGGCAAGGACCTTAGGATGCACTTCCCCGAAGCTGCCCAGAACCTTCTTTCCAAGAAGAATGTCTGCAGACTTTCCTGGATGGAAGAAAGGATTCTCGCTTCTTCTGAAGCTGATGCTTTTCAGCGCGAACTCTTCCGCGATGACTTCCACGATGCCCTTCAGATGGAAGAACAGGTCCTTTCCGTACATGCCGATGGTCAGCATCTCTTTTTCTTCCGGAAGCACATTCTCTGTTTTCAGATAGACTTTTCCGATCTCATAGAGATACGCTTCCGCATTGCTTCTGGCTTCATTCCGGCTTAAGGATTCCATCATGGAGGAGAGCATGGAGGTTCTCATGACGGAGAAATCCTCGCCTAGTGGATTGCGGATCTCCACCATGTTCCTCAGGCTGGAACTTTCCGGAATCATCACCTTATCCAGATCTTTTCTGGAGATGAAGCTGTAGCTGATGGACTCGTAGAGTCCCTGAGCCACCAGATACGTTTCCAGTTTCCTTCTGAGAATCTGGTGAGGATACCGTCCTCCTCTTGGTGCGTTCACATGGGGGATGGTGGCCTCTATGTTGTTGTATCCGTAGATTCTTGCGATTTCCTCTGCAATGTCTTCCTTGATGAAGAGATCGTTTCGGAAGGTCGGAGTTTCAATGGAAAGGATGCCTTCCTTCGCTTCGGTGGCAATCTCCAGATCACTGAGGATCTTCACCATTCTCTCTTCCGAAATTTTTGTGCCCAGGAAGCCGTTGATGTAGGAAACGGGTACATCCAGATGATTGGAGACTCTTTTCTCATTGTAGACGTCCACAGTATAATCCAGCACTTTTCCGATTTCAAGCTTCTCCACCAGATGACAGATGCGGTCCATGGCCAGTTCTGCCAGATTGGGATCGAAGTCCTTATCGAATCTGGTGGAGGCTTCCGTTCGAAGGTTCAGGTAAGAGGATGCGTTTCTGGTGGCGACGCCGTCGAAATTCGCAGATTCCAGAATGACACCTGTGGTGTCTTCTTTGATTTCCGAATCCAGACCACCCATGATTCCTGCGATACCGATGATGGTCTTGTCGTCATTGATCAGCAGTGTCTTTTCCTTCAGCGTCCTTTCGTTTTCATCCAGTGTGGTGAATTTCTCTCCACCCGTCGCTTCCGTGACGCGGATGATACCGGAAGTGATTTCTCTCTTGTCGAAGGCGTGGAGGGGCTGTCCGGTTTCCAGCATGACGAAGTTCGTAAGATCCACCATATTGTTTATGGGCCTAATGCCGGCTTCGAGAAGCCTGGTCTTGATCCATTCAGGGCTTTCTCCGATGGTGACATCCGTGATTTCACGGGCCATGTATCTTCTGGCCAGTGGCGTATCCAGGGAGACCTTTACCGGCTCCACATCGGAGGAAGTTGCGCTGTAGCTCAGAGATGGCTTTCTGAGCGGCTTTTCATAGATGGCCTGGGCTTCTCTGGCCAGACCGAGAATGCTCAGACAGTCGGGTCTGTTGGAGGTGATCTCCAAGTCCAGGATGCCTCCGTCAAGACCCAGCGCTTCCTTGATGTCCCTTCCGATCTGTGTGTCCTTCGGCATGATCATGAGACCATCACAGGTTCCCTTTTCCTTCAGGCCGAGCTCTTCCTCGGAGCAGAACATTCCGTTGGAAACAATTCCACGGAGTTTGCCTTTCTTGATGCTGACACCTTCCCAGAGAGTGGAATTATGAAGGGCCACTGGAACAATGTCCCCTTCCTTCATGTTGGTTGCTGCGGTGACGATGACGATGGGTTCTTCCTCATTGATGTCTACCGTGCAGACGACCAGTTTGTCCGCTTCCGGATGAGCTTCGATCTTCAGGATCTTCGATGTGACCACGTTCTGGATCACGTCGAAAGGATTCTCGAGCCCTTCCACCTTGGAACCGGAAAGGGTCAGATCATCGGCCAGGGTCTTTCCGTCCACAGGGATGTCTATATAGTCTTTCAGCCATTTAATGGGTAATTTCATTCTGCTTTCCTCCTACTTGAATTGTTTCAGGAATCTCATGTCACTTTCATAGAGAAGCCTGATGTCGTCGATGCCGAATTTCTGCATGGTCATACGGTCCAGTCCGAAACCAAAGGCGAAGCCCGAGTAGATTTCCGGATCGATGCCGCCCTTCTTCAGGACTTCCGGATGTACCATACCGCATCCGAGGAGCTCGATGAATCCTTCGCCCTTGCAGACCTTGCAGCCTTCTCCATGGCAGACGAAGCAGGTTCCATCCATTTCCGCAGAGGGTTCAGTGAATGGGAAATGGTGAGGTCTGAATTTGGTCTTTATGTCATCGCCGTACAGCTTCTTGACGAACTGCTCCAGGGTGCCCTTCAGATCCGCGAAGGTGATTCCCTTGTCGATGACAAGGCCTTCGATCTGGTAGAAGATCGGTGAATGGGTCGCATCCACGTCATCGGAGCGGTACACTTTTCCAGGAGAGATCATCTTGATCGGTGGTTTCTGATTCTCGATGGTTCTGATCTGTACAGGAGAGGTCTGGGTTCTCAGGACCACAGTATCATCAATGTAGAAAGTGTCCTGCTCCCCTCTGGCCGGATGGTCCTTGGGGATGTTCAGGGATTCGAAATTATAGTAATCCAGCTCCACTTCAGGGCCTTCTTCAATGGTGAATCCCATCTCCAGGAAGATGTCCTCGATCTTCTCCATGGTGATCATCAGCGGGTGCTTCCCGCCCATGGGGCTCTTGACGCCAGGAAGGGTGATGTCGATGACTTCATTCTTCAGTTTTTCCTCTGTGGCTCTTTCTCTGATGATTTCCTTCAGGGACTGGATTTTCTCCTCCAGCTCTTCCTTTGCTTCATTGACCAGCTTTCCGACCAGGGGTCTTTCTTCAGGAGAGAGTCCGCCCATGCTTCTCAGAATCTTTGTGAATTCCCCTTTTTTTCCGAGATATTCCACTCTCAGCTTTTCCAGCTCTTCACCATTTTTCAGGTTTTCGATTTTTTCGTTGAAACTTTTTTTGATGGCTTCAATTTGTTCGCGCATAATTTCCTCCATTTCGACTAAATAAAAAAACCGTCCCTCATAAATAGGGACGGAAGAATCCGTGGTACCACCCTGATTGACGAGAATGCTCCCGTCCGCTCAGTTAAATGTATCGGTTTACCCGTCAGAGACTACTCTTTTCCCCTCTGATGCTCCGAAGTGAACTTCGCTGCGCAGTTTCTACAGAAAGCTTACAGTCTGTGGCTTTCATTTCCTGTCTAGAACGCTTGGGCAGTTACTCTCTTCATCCATGCATGACTATTGTTTTGTATCTTCATTATTATAGAAGATATGACTGAATTTATCAACCGCAATATCACAGTTTATTTCTGAAATCTGTTCTCCATCTGACGGACTCGTTCAAAAAGAATGATGGAAGCCGCCACAGCCGCATTGAGGCTTTCAGCATTTCCCGGCATGGGGATGCGTAGAAGCACATCCGCCAGCTGCTTAATTTCCTGTGAGATTCCGCTGCCTTCATTGCCGATGGCGATGATGAGATTTCCCGTGAGATCCTCATGGAAGAGATTCTTTTCCGCTTCCAGGCTTGTCACCGCAAGGTGATATCCGGCCGCAAGAAATCTTCTCAGGGTCTCTTCCCCCTGGTGGTAGATCGGCAGATGGAAGATGGACCCCATGGAGCTTCGAATGACTTTCTCGTTGTAGGGATCCACGGTGTTTTTTCCCAGGATGATGCCCTTTGCACCGGATGCGTGGGCAGAACGGATGATGGTGCCCAGATTGCCGGGGTCCTGAAGACCATCCAGATACAGAAGCAGTTCAGTGGAAACGCCTCTGCCTGAAACCTCTTCAACGGAAGAGTCTTCCAGAGACACCACACCGATGATGCCCTGAGGATGCACGGTGGATGAAAGGTCCCGGATCACATCATTTTCAGTGAGGATGATCTCGGATTCATCGACGTAGGGCGCGATGTAGCGGGAGAAATCCTCTTCCTTCCCTCTTTCGTATAGAACGGTATGCACTTTCTTCCCCGCTCTGAATGCCTCCTCCAGAAGGCGGAATCCTTCCACCAGATAGAGGCCTTGCCGCATGCGGTGCTTCCTCTCCTTGAGCTTCTTCAGGCTTTTGATTCTGCTGTTGCTCCTGCTTTCGATGTAAGTCTCCTTAATCATTGGTAACCAGACTTTCGATTTTACTCAAGTCATCAATGGAACCGATGACCACCAGCACATCACCTTCGTGGATCATATCTGTGGCTCGTGGAGAAATATTGATGTCCATTTCGGATTTGATGGCCATGATGTTGATGCCGTATTTCGCTCTGGCATCCAATGTCTTGATGTCTTTTTCGTACCAGGATACGGGCGCCTGAACTTCCACGATGGAGTAGTCCGGGGACAGTTCGATGAAATCCAGGATATTCGCAGCTACCAGGTTGTGCGCTACTCGAATGCCCATATCGTGCTCAGGAAGGATCACCTTGTCGGCGCCGATCTTTGTGAGCAGTCTGGCATGCATGTCATTGGTGGCTTTTGCCACCACCTTCTTCACGCCTGCTTCCTTCAGGTTCAGTGTGACCATGATGGAAGACTGGATGTTGGTACCGATGGAAACTACGGCGATGTCGAAGTTTCTGATGCCCAGTGTTCTCAGGGCCAGTTCATCGGTGGCATCCATCTGCACCGCATGGGTGACGGAATCCGCAATTTCCTGGATCATGTTTTCATCATCATCCACTGCCAGTACATCATGGCCCATTTTGAATAAAGTTGTAGCAACACTTTGACCGAAACGTCCGAGTCCTATTACGATTATCTGTTTTTCTTTCATCTCTTTTTCTCCCTTAACCTATTAGAATTTTGCCTTCCGGATATTTATAGTTGATTTTTTCCTGTTTGCCTGCCAGAGCCAGCATAACTGTTAAAGGACCAACTCTACCCAGATACATGATGATGGCGATGGTGACTTTGCCTACCGAAGACAAGGTCGGGGTGAGGCCCTGACTGAGTCCTACGGTACCGAATGCCGATATGACTTCATAGAGAATCGTCTCAAAGGAAGCGCCTATTTCTGTGATGGACAGAATCATGACGCCGATGATGACGATGGTGATGCCCAGCATGAAGATGGCCATGGCTTTGAACACAACGGACTGGGAAATTCTTCTCTTGTACACTTCCGCATCCTGACGGCCTCTCAGAACGGATATCAGCGTGAAGATCACAATGCCGAGGGTGGTGGTCTTCACACCACCGGCGGTGGAACCGGGAGAGCCTCCCACAAACATGTATCCCATGGTGAGAAGCTTTCCTGCAGGAGACATGTCGGAATTGGAGATGCTGTTGAATCCTGCGGTTCTAGGCGTCACAGCGGAGAAGAATGCGTTGGTCAGCTTGTTTCCGAAACTCATATGTTCTATGGTTGCCGGATTATTCCATTCGAATATCAGCATGGCGATGGTTCCGACGGTAAGAAGAATACCAGAGATGGTCAGCACAACCTTTGCATGAAGACTGAAGTTTTTCAGTTTCCGCTTTGCTCGAACTCCACTGATGATTTCTCTCAGAACCAGATAGCCCAGACCGCCGATGTTGATGACGATGGCCAGTGTAATCAGAATGATCTTGTTTTCATTGAATATGGTGATGGAAGTGAACCCCCCCATGAGATCGAATCCTGCATTATTGAATGCGGAAATCGCATGGAATATGCCGTAGTAGATTCCTGTTCCAACGCCATAGACCGGAATGAACTGCGTCATGAGGATCAGTGCAGCAAAAAGCTGGACAGATACTGTGAAAAGCAGCATATATCGTACATGGTTGATGATGCCCTGGAGACTGAAGGTGTTGTAAGCCTCCTGCATGATCAGTCTTTCTCGTAAGGAGATTCTTTTACCAAGAACCATGGCGAAGAATGTGGACATGGCCATGAATCCCAGACCACCGATTTCAATCAGGGTGAGAATGACACCCTGCCCGAAGGTGGACCAGTAAGTCCCTGTATCCTGTACCACAAGCCCTGTCACACAGACGGCTGAAGTTGCCGTGAAAATGGAGTCCAGAAAGTTTGTGACTTCTCCGCTCTGGGTGGAGATGGGCAGTGTGAGAAGGATTGCGCCTGTCAGGATCACGGTCAGAAATCCTATGGCTAGTATCTTGAATGGACTCATGTTTCGTTTCTTTTTAAGCTCTTCCATATTATGCACCTCTTCGTCCTGTAATGGTTGTTCTTTTATACTACCATTCTATAATAACACGATTCATTGTACTCTTTTAGTGGTAAATTTCAAGCAATTTGTGAAGTGGTGAATTTTCATCGCGCTTCCCTGTCTGTGCAGGGCTCAATCATGAATTTTTCCAAAAAAACGGCCATTCGGCTGTTAGACCGAATGACCATGTTTTTTTCTCATATTATGCGAGCTTGGACTTTGCAGTTTCTACAAGTACTGCGAATGCCTTTGGATCGTGGATTGCGATTTCTGAAAGCATCTTTCTGTTGATGTCGATGCCTGCAACCTTAAGACCATTCATGAATCTGGAGTAGCTCAGACCATTCATTCTTGCTGCTGCGTTGATTCTGGCGATCCAGAGTCTTCTGAAGTCTCTCTTCTTCAGCTTTCTTCCGATGTAGGAATTTCTCTGTGCTCTGATTACAGTTTCGTTTGCAGTCTTGAATAGCTTGCTCTTACCGCCATAGTATCCCTTTGCAAGCTTAAGTACTTTTTTATGATTCTTACGAGCGTTTACGGCTCTTTTTACTCTTGCCATTATTAATCCTCCTGTATCCTTCTATTATAGGTATGGTAGCAATTTCTTCATTGCTTTTTCCTGAGTTGTAGAAACATACCCAGTCTTTCTAAGATTTCTCTTTCTCTTAGTGGACTTCTTTGTAAGGATATGACTTCTGAAAGCTTTTCCTCTCTTAAGCTTGCCGCTTCCAGTCTTTCTAAATCTCTTTGCTGCCCCTCTATGGGTCTTCATTTTTGGCATAGTTAATTCCTCCTAAAGTTTGTTACTTCTTTGGAGTCAGGATCATGATCATGTTACGCCCTTCCATCTTGGAAGGCTTCTCGATCTGACCGACATCCTCTAGCTTTGTTGCGAAATTATCCAGAATTTTGTATCCGTTCTCTTTATAGGCCGCTTCACGTCCTCTAAATCTTACGGTTACCTTCACTTTATCGCCATCCTCCAGAAATTCTCTGGCCTTGCTGGCTTTAATTGAAATATCGTGTTCTTCAATTTTAGGACTGAATCTGATTTCCTTTAATGTAATGACCTTCTGATTCTTCTTGGCTTCCTTTTCCTTCTTCTGCTGCTCGTAGATAAACTTATGGTAATCCATGATTTTACATACGGGTGGCTTCGCGGTCGGAGCAATCATAACCAGGTCAAGATTCTGTTCTTCAGCGATTCTCAGTGCTTCCTTTGAAGATACGAGTCCCATCTGTTCGCCTTCGCTTGAAATAAGTCTGACTTCTTTTTCTCTTATTTCGTAATTAATTGGGTTGTTTTGTTTAATAATTTTCACCTCCGGAATTTGCATGCCTTTTCCAACGTTTCAAGACGTTAAAAAAGGACGGTATGTACCGTCCTCGAATTCACTAAAGAATGAATTGTTAACCATACAACGCGAGTCGTAGGGTGAGAAACGGTGGTTTCTTCTTGTACCGTACTATTATAGCATAAACAGGTATTGTGTCAACAATAAAATTCATGCCGTCTTCGTACTTCTTCATGATACCCTATAAACGCTGAAGTTACAAGCTTTATAAAGGGTTAACTTCCATGAGACGGAAGACGAAAGTGAAGACTGTATGAGTATGCGGTGTACTTTCCACTTCAATTTCTATATCATGCCGCTGAGCGATCTCTTTCACGATGGCGAGCCCAAGACCGGTACCTGTCACGGAATCCGCATTCTTATGGCGATAGAATCTTTCGAAGATGTGTTCCAGATCCTCTTCGCTGATTCCTTTTCCATGATCTGTCACACAGACGCGCAGGATTCCTTCTGAGGCAGCCGCAGTGATTTTCACCTGATCCCTGCTGGAGGAGAATTTTATGGCATTATCCAGAACGGCAGTGATCATCTGACGGATACGTCCGTAATCACCATGAAAAAGAAGCGTTTCGTAGCTGTTGTCATAGACCAGATCGATGTCCTTTTTCTTAGCAATGGTCTGCATGCTTCGAACCACATCATTCAGCACTTCGGTGAGATTCAGTGGTTCCATCTGCATTCTGAAATCCGGATTCTGAAGCTTTGTGAGGCTAAGCAGATCGTCTACCAGTCTCTGCAGCGCCAGGATTTCCGTGAACATCTGCTCGTGATAGGACTCCACCTGGGCGGGCTCTCTGATGACTTTATCCTTCAGCGCTTCAAGGGATCCTC
>RZYZ01000061.1 GCA_009930125.1 Clostridia bacterium
ACATAAACGATGAGTATGGCAGCTAAAGCAAACCACCATGGCATTGAAAAGAGCCTTAGGCCTTTTTTGTCGGTAGTAGTAGTCATTGATCATTCCTCCGATTAGTTATTATTTAGTATGAATATATTATTACCAGGTGAAATCAGTCAGACCAGAAATGATAAGGATGAGTTCACCATTGGAATCTGATTGAAACATTGTGGTCGTATTCCATGGCCACTGAAATGCGATGCAATCCTACAACGTTTTCACTCAGTATAAATTAAAGATATTCTCTTCACAATATGTTTTGGTTTAAAGAACAGTAAAAAAACAGCATCTCATTACCGCAATTATAATGTAGGGATGGTTTTACTGATGAATCGGTAATTGGCCATTGATCAGAGCTGAAGGTGTTTCCGAAAGTTTTTCATCACAGTTACCGAAATTCTGATTGTTATTAATAAAACATAAAGTACAGGTAAAAAACACATGAAATAAAAAAGTTGTCGTATAATGAACATGTAATCGATACGATAGGGATTGACTGATAATCCCTGAAATCCTATATAGGTAAATGGGGGAGATTTTCATGAATTATACACTTCAGAGAATGTGGATCGGAAGAAGCAGATCTGCCAGAGAAGCATGGGAGACCATGCTGATTCAGGCTGGCATCAGATCGGAAGACACGGTGGAATATACCGTAGGGGTATATGACGGAGAAAAGCTTGTCGCCACGGGATCCCGCTATAAGAATGTGCTCAAGTGCATAGCGGTCTGTAAAGATTATACGGGCGGAGAAGTCATAAGTCTTCTGATCTCCCATCTCATGACGGAAGTCTTTGATGAGGGACATACCTCCTGCTATGTCTATACGAAACCGGAGTCTGTCCAGTCCTTTGTCTACATGGGATTCAATGAAATCGAACGTGTGGGAGAGGATCTGGTCTTTCTGGAAAAAGCGGTGCATGGATTTGATGAGTTTCTGAGAAACCTCGAAAAAGAGAAGATTCCAGGTGAAAAGATCGCAGGCATTGTCATGAATGCCAATCCATTTACAAAGGGCCATCAGTATCTCATTGAAACAGCGGCAAAGGCCAGTGATGTGCTTCATGTTTTCGTTCTTACAGAAGACCTGTCCGCTTTTCCCACGAAGGTGAGAAAAGAGCTGGTGAAAAGAGGGACAGCCCATCTGAAGAATGTGAGGATTCATGAGACAGGAGACTACATGGTCTCCGCCAAGACCTTCCCTTCCTATTTTCTGAAGGAAAACAAGGATGTGACGGAAGTCCAGGCAAGTCTGGATGCGAAGATCTTCAAAAATCACATTGCAAAGGCTCTGGGCATCACCACCAGATATGTGGGAGAAGAGCCGCTTTCCTTTGCGACCAACATCTACAATGAGGCCATGAAGAAAGTGTTTCAGGATGAAATGAACCTGGTGATCATTCCGCGTAAGGAATTTGACGGAGAAGTCATCAGCGCATCCAGAGTGAGAAAATACCTGAAAGAAGATCGTGTAGAGGATCTGAAGGGACTGGTTCCGGAAACCACCTTCCAGTTTCTGGTCTCTGAAGAAGGGAAAAAGATACAGGAAAAATTAAGAAGCGAGGAGCAGTAACAGCGTATGCAGAAGTTTAACATTGTAAGGCAAGCCATTGCAGGTACCATGGAATCATCTGATCTTCAGATCATTCTGGACCAGAACGAAGGCAACGGCATTGAAATCGAACTGAAAAGTAGTGTGGAAAATCAGTATGGAAGAAGAATCAGAGAGGTCCTTCTGGATACTCTGAAGAACCTGGGCATAGAGGATGCCAAGCTGACGGTGACGGACAAGGGTGCGCTGGACTGCACCATCGTGGCCAGAACCATAGCAGTGGTGCACCGCGCAGCGGATGCCACAGATAAAATCGACTGGGAGGGACTTGAAGAATGGAACGTTTAAGAAGAACCATGATGTTTGTACCTGCCAGTAATGCAGGAATGCTGAGAGATGCCTATATCTATGGAGCCGATTCCATCATGTTTGATCTGGAGGATTCCATCTCCCTGAAAGAGAAGGACACATCCAGGTTTCTGGTCTATCAGGCCGTGAAGACCATCGACTACGGTGCAACGGAAACAGTGGTTAGAATCAACAGCCTGGATATGGGCGGAAGAGATGATGTTCATGCCATGGTAAGAGCAGGCATTGATGTCATCAGACTGCCAAAGACGGAAACCGCTCAGGATATCCTGGATGTGGAAGAAGTGATTCTGGAAGCGGAAAGACAGTGCGGCAGAGAAGAAGGAAGCACGAGAATGATGGCGGCCATCGAAGGTCCTGTGGGTGTTCTCAATGCCCTCAGCATCGCCACAGCAAGCGAAAGACTCATCGGTATCGCACTGGGCGCAGAAGACTATGTCACCTCCATGAAGACCAGAAGATATCCTGAAAGAAACAGTGAGGAAATCTTCTTCGCCAGATCCATGATCGTCCATGCAGCCAGAGCTGCAGGCATCGCGGCGCTGGATACGGTGTTCTCCGATGTCAATGACTCCGAGACACTGCGAAGAGAAACGGAGCTCATCAGGCAGCTGGGCTTCGACGGAAAATCCGTCATCAATCCAAGACAGATTTCCATTGTGAACTCCGTCTTCACACCTACGGAAAAGGAAATCGCCAATGCCGTGGCTGTGATGAATGCCATCGAAGAAGCGGAAGCAAAGGGTTCAGGCGTCATCGCCCTCAATGGAAAGATGATCGACAAGCCCATTGTGGAAAGAGCGGAAAGAGTTCTGATGCTTGCTGAAGCAGCCGGCGTATACAGGAAAGGGGAATAATCATGGCAGAGAACAAGTTAGGCAGGGAAATCCCTGAACAGTATGCAGATGTCTTCGGCACCTTTGAAGGACAGTTTTCCAGAAGACATGACTATAAAAGATCCAGCGGGAAAGTGACCTCTGTGAAACCCGGAGAATCAAAGCTCTTGGGTTCCATCAGAGAAGCCATAGAAAAATCAGGACTGAAAGATGGCATGACCATTTCCTTCCATCATCATTTCAGAGAAGGAGACAAGGTCCTTAATATGGTCATGGAAGAGATTGCTGCCATGGGCATCAAGGATCTGACACTGGCACCAAGTTCCATCGCCAATGTCCATGCACCGCTCATAGAGCATATCAGAAACGGTGTCATCACCCAGATCACCTCCTCCGGTCTGAGAGACAGGCTGGGCGCGGAAATCTCCCATGGACTCATGGAGAAGCCGGTGATCATCCGATCTCATGGCGGCAGAGCCAGAGCCATCGAAAAGGATGAAATACACATCGATGTGGCATTTCTGGGCGCACCCAGTGCCGATGCCTATGGAAACGCAAACGGTTCCCATGGAAAGGCCAACTGCGGTTCTCTGGGATATGCCAAGGTGGATGCCGAATTTGCGGACAAGGTGGTCATCATCACAGACAATCTGGTGCCCTATCCTAATACACCCATCAGCATTCCCCAGAATCAGGTGGATTATGTAGTGGTTGTGGACTCCATTGGAGACCCCAATGGCATCGCAAAGGGAGCCACCCGAATCACCACCAATCCGAAGGAACTTCTGATTGCAGAGAATGCAAGTAAGGTCATCACAGCTTCACCGTACTATAAAGAAGGATTCTCCTTCCAGTCCGGAACCGGCGGTTCCACCCTTGCCGTGGCAAGATTCCTTCAGGACTCCATGAGAAAGGACAACATCAAGGCGTCCTTCGCATTAGGCGGACTGACAGGACATCTGTGCAGCATGCTGGAGGAAGGTCTCATCGAAAAAATCATCGATACCCAGTGCTTTGACAGAAGCGCCATCGAATCCATGAAGAAGAATGAGAACCACTATGAAATCAGTGCTTCCTTCTACGCCAATCCTGGAAACAAGGGTTCAGCAGTGAATCAGCTGGACGTGGTTGTGCTGTCGGCACTGGAGATCGACACGAACTTCAATGTCAACGTCATGACAGGTTCCGACGGGGTCATCAGAGGCGCATCCGGCGGACACAGTGATGCATCAGCAGGAGCAAAGCTCAGCCTGGTTCTGACACCGCTGATCAGAGGAAGAATTCCTACCATCGTGGAGGAAGTGAATACTGTAATCACCCCTGGAGAAAGCATCGATGTGGTGGTGACGGAGATCGGCATCGCCATCAATCCGCGCAGACAGGACCTTGTGGAAGCCTTCAGAAATCTCAATGTTCCTCAGTACACCATGGAGGAGCTGAAGGAGAAGGCCTATCAGGTGGTAGGACGTCCTGATCCCATCGTCTACGAGGACAGAGTGGTGGCGCTCATAGAATATCGTGACGGAAGCCTCATTGATGTGGTGAGAAAAGTAAGAGACTAGCATAAATAGGAGGTGCGAAGGATGAAGAGTAATCCCTTTTCAGAGGGCAGCAGACCATTGCTGGAAGAAGTGCTTCATACACGGGAGAATCGCGCGCGATTTCAGGAAGCTCTGGCTGCAGAGTATGCCCCGGATCCTGTCATCTCCTTCAAGCTGAATATTCCAGGACCCGTGAAAAGCAATGAAACCATAGAAGAAATTTTTTCTCTTGGAAAATCCGACATAACAGATGTCCTCACCACCGAAGGATGGGAGATTCTCTATGAGAAAACCATGGATCTTAAAACAGGACCGGAGCTTTTTCTGGTGACCAGAGGGACACTTATGGAAGTGAAGAGAGCCATGGTCATTCTGGAAGAGGAAATGCCCCTGGGACGGCTTTTTGATCTGGATGTCTTTGCGAAAGAAGGGACTGTTGTCAGGACCCTCTCCAGAGAAAATCTGGGATATCACGAGAGAAGATGCCTGGTCTGTGAGCAGCCCGCAAAGGTCTGTGGAAGAAACAGAACCCATGAAATCCGTGAAATGCATGAGAAAATCATGGAGATCCTGGAAAAAGAAAAGAGAATGAAATAGAGGAAGCAGGTCTGAATTCTGTAAAGTAGGCATCAGACCTGCTCTTTTTGCGTGGGAAAAATGAGATTCATCCCTTCACTCCGTGTCATAGCCCGGAATCATATGACACGCTCTCATTCCTATGTTAAAATCTAACTATAGAATAGAACACATTAATCAGGAGGGAATAAATTATGAAATGGGTCAACATGGAATTTGACTATGCATTCAAAGGGATACTGAAGGCGAAGAGAGGAACTGTGGACATCGGCATCGAAGAGGGAACCATCGAACCCTACGATATGGTCTTCGGCGCACTGGGATCCTGTCTCTACTCCACTTTTCTGGATATTGCAGTGAAAAAGAAGATTGTCTATGAAGGAGTCAGAATGAAGGTCTCCGGAGAAAAGAGAACTGAAGTGCCTACGACGCTGAAAACCGTGAATGTCGAGGTCACTGTCATCAATCCTGTGAAGGAAAAGGGACTGGACCAGGCTATGAGACTGGCAACAGAGTACTGCTCCGTTTACCAGACACTGTCTCATGTGGCAGAGATGAGTTACAGCCTGAACTTTGAATATACCGACAAGTAGAAGACCGTCAGCTCTGATTTAATCAGGGCTTTCTTTTTTTTTCTTTTACTTTCGGTATGCGAAGGATGGAGTTCACAGAATAATACATTGTGCAAAATCAGATTTTGCTGTATAATAGATTTTATAAAATTTAATTTGATAGTAGTATGGAGATGATAAAGCATGATAAGAAATACAGGAGAAGGAACTTTCGAGAAAGATGTTCTGGAAAGAAAAGGACTGGTGCTGGTGGATTTCTGGGCACCCTGGTGCGGTCCCTGCAAGATGATCGCGCCGGTGCTGGAACAGGTGGCGGAGGAATACAAGGAAGATATTGAAATCGCCAAGCTGAACGTGGATGACCACAGCATCATAGCCCAGAGATACAAGATCAGGAGCATACCCACCATGATTCTGTTCAAGGACGGAAAACCGGTGGATGGAGCCATAG
This sequence comes from Clostridia bacterium, assembly GCA_009930125.1. Classification (GTDB taxonomy): domain Bacteria; phylum Bacillota; class Clostridia; order Clostridiales; family Clostridiaceae; genus Proteiniclasticum. Next base: position 5,928 of record RZYZ01000061.1, read on the forward strand.
GGATGAGGTCCAAGGATTATTTCAAGGAACTCATCAGAAAACACAAATAGGTACAACAGAAAAAACACCGTCCATGGATTGTCATGAGCGGTGTTTTTGTGTTCAGTAACGTATGGACTTATTTCAGGCCAGTGCTTCCATAGCCGCCGCCCCGATTTTTTCCGATGAGGGATACATCATCGGTTTCGATGAATTCTGCATGGATCACCTCGTTGAAAACCACCTGGGCGATCTTTGTGCCTTTTTCCATATAGAGCGTGCCATAGGGATTGTTCTGCTCATCGAGGACAAGAAAGGGCGCAAGTCCCAATGTTTCCTGAGTTTCTGTTCCCTTGGCGCTGTAGGTGGTGAAGACGGCGCTTTTTTCATCGGGAAACAGGATTCTGCAGTTTTTCTGAACCTCCTCCCGGAGCTCTTCGTTGTAGAGCATCTCATAGGGAAGGGTAGCGATGTTATAGGTGTTTTCTGCTATGACGCCTACAGGATTTCTATAGCCCGCATCAACGGTGCCTGGGCTGTTAGGGATACTGAGGCTGGTCTTCAGAGAGAGTCCGCTTCTGGGTCTTACCTGCATCTCGATGGAATCAGGCAGGGCGACTTTGAAATTTAGCGGAATGATGATTTTTTCTCCCGGCCTTATGACCAGATCCTCTGCCGCATAGACGTCCGCCCCTGCATCATTGAAATTGGCATAAGCCGGAATTCTGCCATCGTCCATGAGTTCAATATATATTTTTTCTTTCTTCATTTTTCTGCTCCCATCTCTTCATCTAAAATAAGGTATAATAGTATCAATATCTAAGGGAGACTGCTCCCTACCTTCTATTATAAGCGAATACAATCTCTCGGCAAAGAAAAAGGAGCGGGTGTATGGTGGAAAAAGAGAAACTGATAAGACTGCCTCTCTTTGAAAGAGCCCTGACCCTGGCGGCGATGATGCACGCAGGTCAGGAAGACAAAGGGGGACAGCCCTATGTGATGCATGTGATCCGGGTCATGATGGAGCTGAAAGAGCCGGAGCTGAAAGTGGCGGCTCTTCTTCACGATCTTCTGGAAGACACCGATCTTAGGGCAGAGGATCTGCTGGCCTATGGATTCAGTGAAGAGACCATAAAAGTCGTGGCGCTTCTTTCGAGAGAACCTGAAGAGCCCTATATGGACTATATCAGAAGATTATCCGGGGATGAAAGAGCCATCAAGGTCAAACTCAGTGATCTCAAAGACAATCAGAATCGAACCAGACTCAAGGGAAGCCTCAGCCAGGAAGACCTGAAGAGAATGGAGAAATATCATCGGGCAGAAGAATATCTTCTCCGTGTTCTACATGGCAGGGAAGGATAGGACGCTGCTGGAACTTTTTTGAAGGAACAGAAACTAGGAGGAAATGAAATGAAAAACATCACATTCGGAATCATCGGCTGCGGAGACGTGACAGAGAAAAAGAGCGGCCCTGCCTTTCAGAAGCTTCCACACACCACGCTGAAGTGGGTGATGCGAAGAAACGAAGAGAAACTCATAGACTATGCAAGGAGACATAATGTGAAGCACTATACTACGGATTACAAGGAGATTCTGGAGGACTCGGAAGTGGATGCGGTCTACATCGCCACACCACCGTCTATGCATAAATTCTATACCATCGAGGCAGCAAAACATAAGAAGGATGTCTATGTGGAAAAACCCATGGCAATGACGGTGGCAGAGTGCAGAGAAATGATGAAGGTCTGCAAAGACGAAGGAGTGAAGCTTTTTGTAGCGTACTACAGAAGATCCCAGAAGAAGTTCAGGACCGTCAAAAGGCTTCTGGGAAATCATGAGATCGGAGAAATCAGATCCTTTCAGTATCACTATGTGAATCCCCTGCCGCAGCATAATCCCAATAGAGCATGGCTCTATGATCCGGAAGTCTCCGGAGGCGGTCAGCTCTATGACGTGGGTTCTCACATGATGGACATGATACTCTATCTCTTTGGAGAAGTGAGCTATGCCAAAGGAATATCATCCAATCAGTCCGGCGCGCTGGATGTGGAGGACAATACATCAGGGATTCTTTCCTTCAGAAACGGCGTTCAGGGAACGGTGCAGATGACTTTCAACGGAAAGATCAGTGAGGATGAGTTGGTGGTGACAGGAAGTGAAGGAACGCTGAAATTCTCTATCATGAGTAATGAGCCTCTGAAGATCATGAAGCCTGAAAGCATGGATGAGATTGTTTTTGAGGAGCTGGAGCATGTTCAGATGCCGCTGATCAGTGATGTGGCTCAGGCCATGGCTGGAGAAAATGAACTGGATTCCACTGGACTATACGGACTGAGCACTCAGGAAATCATTGAAACATTCAGAGACAGTAAGGAAATCAGATACTGAAAAATAAATTCGGGCAAAAATTAAGACTTCTGCAAGTTATTGCAGAAGTCATGTCCATTCTTTAAAGCAATTTGAGGATTTCCTCTGGATTCCTTTTGTCCTGTATTGGTTGTCAGAAGTACAGTGAGAATAATACTCTACTTCCTTCTTTAGTATAACAAAAATCAGATGATTATAACAGTGGATTCTATAAAAAATATTCAGTTTCCTTGATAAATCCACAGCTCTTCATGAATATTCTTTTCATCAATGAGAAAGTAGTTCTTGGATTCGGTTCTGCTGATATGGGTATAGACCATCTCATCACTGATCTGAGATTTATTGGAGTCCTTATCCATGAAATATCTGGAAGCGTGAATCAGTTCACCATCGTAATGGATTGTGATCACATACTGGCTTCTGGTCAGGTCGTAGATGACGATATGGACCGAATCTTCTCTTTTCGCATCGACATTCTGCATGAAAATTTCAAATCGCTCATGATTTGCGCTATTGGTTCCATCTAAGACAATATAGCCTTTACTGACTGCATCTTCCCTGGGAAAATATTCCTCTTTCGCTGAACATCCCGTAATGAGAAATAGAACCAGAAGAGCGGACAGGGGGATCATAAATCTTCTCATGGGAGTTTCTCCTATCGTCTACAGCAGTTCCAGTATGTCTTTTTCTATGGATAGAGGATTGGTGGTGGGCGCATATCTTCTGATGACTTGCCCTTCCTGGTTCACAAGAAATTTTGTGAAGTTCCATTTCACAGCATCTCCCAGGAGACCGCTGGTTTCTTTTCTCAGATACTTGAATAGTTCATGGGCATGTTCTCCGTTGACATCCACCTTGGAAAACATCGGGAAGGTCACCCCATAATTGATTTCGCAGAAATTACGGATCGCTTCTTCATCACCGGGTTCCTGACTCTTGAACTGGTTGCATGGAAATCCGAGCACAAGAAAATTCTTGTCCTTGAGCTTCTGATACAGTTTCTCCAGATCCGCATATTGAGGAGTAAAGCCGCATTTGCTGGCGGTATTTACAATAAGAAGAACTTTCCCCTCATACTTCCTCATGGATTGCAGTTCTCCATCGATGTCTGTCGCATGAAATTCATATATACTCATAAAGCACCTCAAAAAATTAATAATATTGTTACAGTTAGGATAAGACATTAATTAAATAATGTCAAATATTATTGCGTGCAAGGTATTATTTAGCGGATGAAAAGAAGCGCCTTTTTCAAGGCGCTTCTGACTGTTTCTATAATAGAATCTCCCTGATGTCCTTTTCGATATCCATGGGATCTACCTGCGGAGCATATCTTCTGATCACTTTTCCGTCTTTTCCCACAAGGAATTTGGTGAAGTTCCATTTCACCGAATCACCAAGCAGTCCTTTGGTCTCTTTTCTGAGATACCGGAAAAGGGGATGGGCATTTTCACCGTTCACATCGATTTTGGAGAACATGGGGAAGGTTACCCCGTAGTTCAGTTCACAGAAATTCTTGATTCCAGCCTCATCTTCCGGTTCCTGATTCTTGAACTGGTTGCTGGGGAATCCCAGTACCATAAAGCCCTGATCCTTCATATTTTCGTAGAGAGTTTCCAGTCCCTGAAATTGCGGGGCAAATCCGCACTTGCTGGCAGTGTTCACAATGAGCAGGACTTTCCCTTCATACTGACTCAGATCCTGCTTCTCTCCATCGATGTCAATTGCGCTGTACTCATATACACTCATTTATACACACTCCTTCATTAATAATCTATATAGAGATTGTAGTATGAATATTATATTTAGTAAAATTAAATTGCGGCAAATTTAATATAAGGGAAAATGAAACACTCTACGCACAGCAGTTTGCTGGTGTAGAGTGTTTGCTTCTTGTTTGTTTACGAATCACAATGTGTGAAGAAGTAAGAATATTGGGGGAGAAATTTCTTCTGTCCGAAGTCAGGGCTTCACATATTGTTTTTCAAACGCCAGATGTCCAGTAATGTTTTTCGCCTTTTCCTTAGGATTCTCGTACGACCAGGCCGCATTTTTCAGCTGCTCTTCTCCTGCCTGAATGTGATAGTAAGTCGCGTCTCCTTTCCAGGGACAGGTATACTGCTTGTCGCTTTTGGTGAAATGCTCCATCTTCACGTCTTCTCTTGGGAAATAGTGATTGTTCTCCACAATTTCAGTGCGATTGCTTTCTGCAAATACGGTATCTTTATAGACTGCTTTCATGAAGGCCCTCCTTTTCACATTTAATCTTTTTATAACAAGAGAGCTTCAGCAGATGAAGCTCTCAAAGTTGTCCTGTCTCTTATTTATTAAGGAACTGTTTGGTTACATCCACCAGTCTCTTCGCCTGATGTCTGACAGCGCCTTCCACATCATTCTGGATCTTGCCATCCACGATGCT